>JAIRVT010000075.1 GCA_031253755.1 Enterobacteriaceae bacterium | reverse complement strand
ATCACCAAGCACTTACTCTTAGATGAGCACGATAATGGCATTGGCATTTCATTAGTTCTCGATGAACTCGACGAGATGATTAAACAAACGATTCGCAATGCGACACATATTGCACAAACGGCAGGCCATGAAATAAAGCAGCGGAAGGGGAACAATAATGAGTAATCGCGGAGGAATAATGAGAATAGACGAGCTGCTTGAGAATGATAAGGCACTAGATATCGTTTCTAAAAGTCTCGGCTACTCAAAAGAGCAATTTATTGAAGAATTGCACAAAGCACAAACAAGTGGACTTGAGTATATCAAGTTTGAAGTTGACGAGAATAACAATGATCAATAACTCATTCCACCTAACTCAAATCATCGCCTCAGCTTGGGGCGATCCTGCGAATATCACTGATGCAATCTGGAATGCTGGTTACCGCAAGCCGGAACGGGAAGCGGAAGAAATAACCGCTCTGACCATTGAAATAATGGAAGGCATACCTGATGAAGTGCCCTGTTCTGAAAGGCCAAAGAATTTGAACGACATCCTGACTATGGAGCTGAACAATATTATTTTTGATGCAACATGGGATGAAGGGGTAACTCCGGCGAAAGTGGCTGGGATTATTTTGAGGAACGGGTATCGTAGGGGAGAGAGATAATGTCAAATAAATTTATTAGAATAGATGAAGTTTTAAGCAGAACGGGATATAGCAAATCATGGACATATAAATTAATTGCAAAAGGAGAGTTTCCTAAACCTGTTAATATCGGCCCTCGTTCAATTGCTTTTATTGAGAGTGAAATTAGCGAATGGATTGAGCAACGTATTAATAAATCCCGTTGCCCAATTGAAGATAATATTTAATTAATCATTTTTGAAGCGTCTATTGGCAATATTTTTCCCGTGTTCCAATGAACTAATAAAATCAGCATACCATTGGAGCATTTCTTTGCGTCCATCCAGATGAAGGGCATGGTTATACGTGCCCCTGATTGTATTTTTATCAACATGGGCAAGTTGCAACTCTACCCATTCAGAAGGGAAACGCTGCTCATGTAGCACTGTACTCATGGTATGGCGGAACCCGTGACCTGTCGCCCTGCCGCCATATCCCATACGCTTCATCATAGTATTCATAGCCATTTCACTAAGAGGCTTCTTGTAATCAGTTCGACTAGGAAATACATATTGATAATCACCACTAATTGGAAGTAGTTGCTGAAGTAAAGTTACCACCTGATCGGACAAGGGTACACTGTGCGGCCTGCGCATTTTCATTCGTTCCGCAGGAATTTGGATAATCTTTCTTTCCAGATCGACCTCGCTCCACTCCAGTTTTCTTAATTCGCCAGGTCGTAACCCTGTGATAATTAGAATTCTCAGTGCATGTCTAACAACTTGACTACCCATGTGCTTATCAACAGACTTTAGAAATTCAGGTAATTCATCAATATCAAGATGAGGGTAATGCTCTCTTTTGTGGGGAATAAAAGCACTGGCAAGATCAGGAGCTGGGTTGTACTCAGCACGACCAGTAATAATTGCGTATTTCCAAACTTCACCGCAGCGCTGGCGGACTTTCTTTAGTTTTTCAGTAGCCCCTCTTTTTTCCATTCTCGAAAGAACGTCCAATAATTCCAAAGGTTTTATATCTGCTATCGGTCTGTTGCCAATATAAGGAAAAACGTCATTTTCAAAAGCGCTCATCATGTCAGCGCGGTATCCTGCTGACCATCTATCTTTGCGTTTTTCGTACCATTCAAGTGTGATTTTTTCAAACGTGTTTTCAGACATAATAGCGCTTTCTCTTTTCTTCTGTTTTCTGTCTTCAGAAGGATTAACGCCACCAGCAATCATAGAGCGACATTCTGCGGTTCTTTTTCTTGCTTCCGCTAAAGGAACTTCAGGGTAAGTGCCCAGAGATAACATCTTCTGCTTACCCTCAAAACGATAACGAAATCTCCAGCCTCTAGATCCGTTAGGTTCTATCAATAACCACAGCCCGTTTCCGTCAGATAGAGTATAAGGCTTTGCTTCTGGCTTGGCTCTTTTGATTGCCACGTCTGTTAGCTTCATCATTTCACCCTTGTGTATAGGAAGATGTGTATAGGAAAAACTATACACAAAACTATGCACAATTTCATGTCGCTTTCAGGAGACGTTAGGAGATATTAGGAGACGTGGATTTGTCGTTATTCGTTGATTTTACTGGAAAAAAGAGACTTCAGGAGACGCTATGAGAAGTGTAGATGGCGGAGGAGGAGAGATTCGAACTCTCGGATGGTTTCCCATCGGCGGTTTTCAAGACCGCTGCCTTCAGCCGCTCGGCCACCCCTCCGCAATGCCGAGCACTATAAACATCACCGCTGGCAATGTAAAGCACTTATGTGTTCGTTTGATGATAATTCACTCATATTACTGTTTACTGGCGTATTTATTCAGCATTTATGGCAATCTTTCTTGGGAATCAAGGTGATTTTTGCTAAATTGCCACCATCATTAAAGAGCGGTTAAAAAGTTATGTTGGTATTTGAAGGTCGTGAGATCGAAACTGATGCCCAAGGTTATCTGAAAAATAGTAGTGATTGGCGAGATACTATGGCGCCACTGCTTGCCGAACAGGAAGATATCACCTTGACCGAACAGCATTGGGAAGTAATTCGCTTTGTGCGCGAGTTTTATGAAGAGTTCAATACTTCTCCCGCTATTCGAATGCTGGTTAAAGCAATGTCGCAAAAGTATGGCGAAGAGAAAGGAAATAGCCGTTATCTCTATCGCCTATTTCCTAAAGGGCCAGCAAAGCAAGCCACTAAAATTGCCGGTCTGCCAAAGCCCGTGAAATGTATCTGAATGTGTCATCCGCCTTCAATGGCGGATGCTAAAATCATCCATCTCCTCTGCCTCACAAACTTGGGATTGGAAATGTTCTATTTTAGAGCCGGGCGGCCCGCCGTTCTCCAGCCAATGGATTAATTTTTCAATCTGTTCCTCACTGCCACAAGCAACTATTTTGACACTGCCATCATCCATATTGCGAACATATCCCAGTAATTTATTTTTCTTCGCCCAGTGATAGGTTTGATAACGGAAACCAACGCCCTGCACGCGCCCATAAACATGAATAGTCATACTTTGGGTTACCATCTTTCTTTCTCCTACAGGCAAAATTGCACAATTGTGTTACATATTCCGAAAATATCATTCCTAAAAATACAGAGTAGATAATGTTGCCAGAGCATGCTTATCTTTCATTATTTAATAGCTTTAAATCAATTAGATACAAACTTATTGATAGATTGAAACTACTTTTAGCATTGTATTTTATATACACAACAGCTAACCTGAATAATGAGATGGTGATCACATACCATCCTGAAGACAAGAGTCCAGCCTGGTGTACGCTTGAAATTTACCTTACCGCCCTTATATAAGAGTAATTGCAAGATTTCTCTGGAGGTGACTATGATGATCGCCAGCAAATTCGGTATCGGCCAGCAAGTAAGGCATACGTTGCTAGGCTATTTGGGTGTTATTGTAGATATTGATGCTGAATATTCTTTAGAGCAACCGCAGGAAAATGATATTGCATCTAATGCAACTCTACGTTCAGCACCTTGGTATCACGTTGTAATGGAAGGTGATGATGGGCAACCGATTCACACCTATTTAGCAGAAGCACAATTGACTTACGAAATATCAGATGACCATCCTGAACATCCTTCTCTGGATGAGTTGGCTGAATCTATCCGTAGCCAATTGTTAGCCCCAAGGTTACGCAATTAACCATTTCTTTTTATTCATTATTTTTTCAAACCACTTAGCAGTTATAGCAGGGAAAGGCGGCGAAAGGCAAAACAGCCATCGCCTTCTTCACTGTTCTTATTCATGCTTAAATTTAGGGTTTACGTTGGCTTGGAACACCCAATTGAGAAAGTTGCTGAATAAATACTGATGGTTTTTTCGATGCCTGCATCAACCACACCTGCTGTTTCGCCCTTGTCAACGCAACATATAACAACCGACGCTCTTCTGTGTCAGAAAAGTGTTCAGTTTTCGGCTGTAAAACCTGCTCCAAAACGGTTCTTCTTTCTGAAGAAGGAAAACCTTCTTCTCCTTGCTGTAAACCTAAAATTATGACGTAATCCGCCTGATGCCCTTGCGATTCCTGAATCGTCATAAAGTGAATATTCAAGTTCGGCCAACGAGTCAGCGCTTTTTTCAATAAATCCGGTTTGAAGTAATGATAACGCGCTAATAATAAAATAGTTTCTTGGTTGGTGACATAACCACTCATTTTGTTTAGTAATACTTCCAGTTGTTCTTCCGGCAAAATAACAACAGATTTTTTATTGCCACTCTTTGCATGATGAACAGTTAATTTACTGAATGACTTACTTAACTGGTGGAAATTTTGCTGAATAAACAGACTGGCAATTTCACCAATGCGATCATTAAAACGATAAACCGTATCCAGAATACATTCAGCACTTGCACCAAGATGAGAATCACCACAAGGAGAACCACCAAAGTAAGAAGAAAACAGGGTGTTTAAGGTCAATTCCAGATTGTTAAATCGATACGCACCCTGCCAGTCATCTCCTGTCGCGAAAAGATAACTTTGTTTGTTTTGCTCTCGTAATGCAGCCAATAATTTGGCTCCTAGTGGAGAAATATTCTGCAAATCATCTAGCAAAATGTGTTTCCACGGGCTAACAAAGCGCCCTTTTTCCAGAATATTCACGGCCTGATGGATTACGCCCGGAAAATCCACCGCTCCCTGTGTTTTTAATGCGGATTTCCAGGCTGTTAGCAAAGGAGCCATAAGGCGCATATGCTTTTGGAAAAGGTCAGCACATGAAGAAGGCGCTTTTCCCAGCATTTCCTTTTGGCTGCCTCCATGTATTCTGATGATCTTCAGCCAATACTCCAGACGGCTGGATAACCGAACCTGAACCTGTTGATCATTCCAATATTTTCCATCCGGTAATTGCCAGCCTAATTCATCATCCAACCATTCCCGCCAACCTTTTGCCTGTGTTTTTTTGTCGTTGCACTGTTTTTTCCACCCACGAATCAGAAAATCACGGCGTTTTTGAGCATTAACTTCCAATTCACTGATTTTAGGGACATGCTTACTGGTTTGCCGGATAATGCTGAGTGCCAGTTCGTGCAGTGATCTCGCTGATATTTCTTTTGTTTTTAAATGCAATTGAATGTGTTTATTTATTTCATCAGCTGACTGTTGCTCAGAAACCAACAAAAGAATCTGCTCTGGAAGTGCCTGCTGGCGTAATAATAGCCACCCAATTCTCGCAATCAAAACGGTGGTTTTTCCACTCCCCGCACCACCCAGAACTAATATGGATTTTTCACCGTTAACTACCGCCTGACATTGTGCCCGGCTGAAAGGTAAGTTGTCGCCTGTAGTCCGAAAACCTATCGTTTGAAAAAATTCACTATATTGCTCCCGCATACGATCAACCCACTGCTGGTTGATAGGTTTGAGTACTTTTTCTCCTTCATGCAGCCAATTCAGGCAAATATGATAATTCTCACGACAATTTTCAAATTGTTCAATGCGTTGTAATGGCAGGGGAATTGATTGAAATGTTTCCTGAATTTGTTGTTGTAACAAAACCAGTTCAGTTGTTTTGACCCAACGGTTTTGCTGCCTAATTTCATCAATTTTATTTATCTGTTCAGCCAGCACAGAGGCACTGACTTCACTCATTTCAGCGCTCCATACCTGCCATTCGTTCAGCAAATAGTGATAAAAATTCTGTGTCTGCTGCCATTCTGTTCCATGTAAACGGACAACTTTTCCTTCAGGCAATTCAAATTCCAGTTCCCCCCAAACAATTCCTCGCTTACACTCAACATCAATTAATTGATTAAATGGAATCAGATACTGATGTTTGTCACCGCTGACTTCAATGCCAGCAGTAAGCAAACGCACCCGATTATAAGGATGCCGGGCAAGCCGTTGACCAATCGGTGTTGATTTTAGTTCCATTGTAATAGCACCATACCTGAAGATTATTGAACTATTCGTTCATGTCGGTTCGTTCATGTCAAAACTGTCAGGAATTCTTATGAGGTTATTGTGTTAACGTTTTTTTCCGGCTCCCGCCATTTCTTATATAACAGTCACGTTCTCTATTATATTCGCATCGTTATTGCGCTGACAGGAACCACGCTTGTTCCCTGGTTATTGAAAGAAGACCCCAAAATCACAATTCCCTTAACTTTAGGCGTTGTTGCCGCAGCATTAACAGATTTGGATGATCGATTAGTTGGGCGCTTGCACAACCTTGCCATTACTCTGATCTCTTTCTGGATTGCCTCTGTTTCTATCACTCTGCTTTTCCCTTACCCGTGGTTTTTCATTCTCGGACTAGCGATTTCTTCCTGTGGCTTCATCCTGCTCGGTGCTTTGGGGCAACGTTATGCGACTATCGCTTTCGGCGCTTTATTGATTGCTATTTATACCATGCTCGGAGCATCTATATTTCCTGTCTGGTATCAGCAACCTTTATTATTACTCGCCGGTGCTATTTGGTATAACCTGCTTACATTGACAGGGCATTTGCTTTTTCCCATTCGCCCATTACAGGAAAATTTAACCCGTTGTTATCAACGACTTTCTGCCTATCTCCATGCCAAAACGAATCTGTTTGATCCCGATTCTGGGGCAGAAGAGCATAAGCAGGCGGTATTTGATGTTGCCATGGCAAACAGCACATTAGTCGCTACATTCAATCAAGCCAAAATGACACTGTTAAGCCGCTTGAAAGGCGACCGAGGCCAAAAGGGAACCCGCCAGGCACTGCACTATTATTTTGTCGCCCAAGATATCCACGAGCGAGCCAGTTCATCTCATATTCAATATCAAAAATTAGCGGAAACGTTACGCCATAGCGATATCCTGTTTCGTTTCCAACGATTATTGTCAATGCAGGCATATGCTTGTGAACAGGTTTCACAAGCCATTATTCTGCGCAAACAATATCAGCATAGCTCACGTTTTGAGAGTGCTTTTAACTATCTCGATAATTCGCTGGCAAAATTGAAAAACCAGAAAATAGCCGAAACGTATATTATCGCTTTTAACAATTTACTGAAAAATTTGCAGGCAATTGATGCTCAATTAGCTGGATTGAGTTCTGACCAATATTTATCTTCTCCAGATATCTCCCATAGTGATCACCAATATCATGATAAACAAGAAGATACTCAGTTATCCGATGAAGCCTTAACTGGCTGGCGTGATATTTGGTTTCGTATCCGCAGTAATCTGACACCAAAATCAGCGCTGTTCCGCCATGCGGTTCGTATGTCCGTCCTTCTGTGTACGGGCTACACGATCATTCAGCTATTTGATCTGCAACGTGGTTATTGGATTTTGCTAACCAGCCTATTTGTCTGCCAGCCGAACTATAGCGCAACACGACGCCGATTAGCGCTCCGGGTTATTGGTACTCTGGCCGGTATTTTAATTGGTTTGCCTCTTCTCTATCTTGTGCCTTCTGTCGAAGGGCAATTGCTGCTGATTGTAATTTCAGGTGTCCTATTTTTTGCTTTCCGTAATGTTCAATATGCACATGCGACCCTGTTTATTACGCTTCTGGTCCTGTTGAGCTTTAACTTGTTAGGGGAAGGTTTTGAGATTGCCTTGCCCAGAATTATCGATACATTGATCGGTTGTGGGATTGCCTTACTCGCGGTAAGTTTTATCTGGCCCGACTGGAAATTCCACCAATTGCCACAAGTTATTGCTCGCACAATGAATGCCAATTATCGTTATCTCAGCGCTATTTTGCTGCAATATCATCAAGGCAAAAGTAATTGTCTGAATTACAGGATTGCCCGTCGAAATGCCCACAATTGTGATGCTGAACTGGCGTCAGTGCTCTCTAATATGACATCAGAGCCTAAAAACCACCGTATTTCTCAGGAAACGGCATTTCGCTTGCTCTGCCTTAATCACACAATGCTAAGTTATATTTCTGCCTTAGGCGCACACCGAGATAAACTTGATGATGCCATAATTATTGAGATATTGAGTGATGCAATCAGGCATGTTGATTTTGCTTTACAACAAGATGTGATAGATGATACATCTTTGCAAAATATTTCAGAGCATCTACTCAAAAGAAACAATCAACTTATTTCTGACAACCATAAAGCGCAGCTTATATTACAACAAGTAAAATTATTGATTGAATTATTACCAGAAATAATTGTATTAAAAAAACAAATAAGCAAACAAGGGCATATTGAATAATAAAATATCCATTCCCATTATTGATAAACATGTTTTAAAAAAGACAATTACCTAATAATTAGGGGCTTATTGCCCCTATTGCATTTATAAAGGATGGTCTGAATTATTATTGCATTCTAACTCTTGGTGCCAGAGTAACAAATCATTACGTAATTCTTCTGGTAGGACCGCCACATGGCAACCCTCTATTGCACCAGCTAACGCAAATAATACATTAATATTCGTCTTCTTCCCGTTTTTCTGTAACTTAATATACGTCGCTTTTGCTCCCAGCATACGCAAATCTTCTACTTGGGATATTCCTGCTTTCCATAACTGGCGTTCCAGAGCTACTCCCAAATTAGGCAGATCTTTCAACCTGAGAGGAGCGCTCTTTCTGCTGGTAATATCATCCAGAGTATATTGATAGGCTAAATTAACATATTCAGATAACTGTTCTTGATCCTGCCAAAGTGGCTCATCGACCCGATAATATCGCAAAGTGACAGGAATCCCTCTTTTTGAGTAAACAAATTTTTCCATGCCTGTGGCTTTAAATAGTACCTCCGCATGACTATTCCCTCTTAGATAAAGCTCTCCTTCAGAACTCAGGGCAAATAAGACACCATCAATTGACAGCCCAACTCCACCAAATTGAGATTTTTTCTTAAGACTTCCCAATGAAGATACACCGTGTTTCAATTGATCAAAACGAGCTCCAGATAAGAACATTTCTCTCCCTCCATGAATTATACCCTGTTTGTATATATCGCATGCTATACCCATCATCTTGCAAGCTGCCTCTTTGTTGCCCACGATGCAACTCGAAATTTATGGGATATATATTCTTGTTTGTTATTAATCTAATAGATAACAAGAACAAGTAATTAAAACCATACGCAATCTGTTTACCTCTGCCAATCATTAAATGAGAAAAAAGCGGTTTTATGTGAATTTTTGCGAAGTGCTTTGAAAAATTGGGCATATTTGGGGTGCAACAATAATATTTTAGGCCAACAATAATACTGGTAATTATTAATTCTCCAAAAATATATTTTGTTGTAACAATTTAGCATTATTAGCATCTAATCAGTCTGGAAAAAATCCATTTCCACTATATTCCTATGGATATACAGATTGTAAGAAAGCATTAATAATGACAGCGTGTACTTTATGGGTTTCGAGTTGTCTTTATTTATTCGATAGCCTCAAAACTAATGGTTAAAAACACACTCCATCCGTCACCAGTGAATGAACTCAGTGGTTATCTTAATTTTTTAAATTATCAAATTTTATTACAAAATTGGTATTCATAAGAAAAATCAATACGCTGTAAGTGCTATTTTTTGTAAATTAACGTCACAAAACCATAATGATTGTAAATGTCAATTCAAAAATGTCGTGCTAATAATCACAGAATACTTGTAACTTTTTAAGTTCGTTATAGACTTTACATCGTTAGGCTTACACTCAACTTATCCTATATTTTAGGTACCATCTATTGATAGATAGTTTTGGTAGACAGTTTTGATAGGCAGTTTGTTGGCCCAACGAAATACTTCAAGCAATGACCAATAATAATACTTTTAAGACTCATTTATTATCCTGATGATAACGAGGCGTACAATGAAGAAGACAGCTATCGCGCTGGCAGTAACAGCGTTCGCAACGGTTGCTCAAGCAGCTCCGCAAGAAAACACGTTTTATACCGGTGCTAAAGTAGGTTGGTCTCATTACTATAAGACTGAACCTCGCAGTAATTTCGATGACCTTAATGACATCCCTGGCTTAAACACCAAAAAAGAGAACGTTGGTGCCGGTGCTTTTGTCGGTTATCAATTAACTCCGAATGTCGGTTTCGAGCTGGGTTATGACTGGCTAGGCCGCATGAAGTATAATGTTAAAGGTAGCGACGCTCATGCCAGTTTCAAATCTCAGGGTATCCAGTTATCCACTAAACTGAGTACTGCTATTAACAATGATTTGGATCTATATACTCGTCTGGGTGCCATGGTATGGCGTGCTGAAACTAAGGCTGGTTTTTACGGTAATGAAGGCATAGAGTCAAGCAAACGCAGCAGCACTGGTTTTTCTCCATTAGTGGCTCTGGGTGCTGAATATGCAATCACCAAAGATATCGCCACTCGTGCGGAGTTCCAGTACACACGTAAAGTCGGTAAAGGTGGCTATAGCAATGATGGCGATGTCAATTCTCTGGCTATCCACCCCGATAACAGCCTGTTGAGCGTTGGCCTGTCTTATCGTTTCGGTCAGGGTGAAGCAGCGCCGGTTATTGCACCGGTTGTTTCTACGCCTGCGCCAGCACCTGCTCCGATTGAAAATAAGAGCTTTACCCTGCGTTCTGATGTTCTGTTCAACTTCAACAAATCAACGTTGAGACCTGAAGGTAAACAAGAACTGGATAACCTCTACAATCAGCTGGCTAAATTAGACCCAACCCAAGGGAATGTTGCGGTAGTCGGTTACACCGACCGCATCGGTAGCCAAAACTACAACCTGCCACTGTCACAAAGACGTGCGCAATCCGTTGTCGATTATCTGGTTGGAAAAGGCATCCCTGCAAACAGCATCCGCGCAGAAGGCCGTGGTAAAGAAGACCCAGTGACTGGCTCTACCTGTGACAACATCAAAGCACGTGCTAAATTGATTGATTGTCTGGCGCCGGATCGCCGTGTCATTATCAATATTGAAGGCGACACTAAAGTTCAACAAAGCTAATGTGTTTATTTCTCAGATGATTATTTCTCAGTCAACTTTTTTCAAATAATTTTGTCTTAGGAATACATCTGTTAGTATCGAATGAAAAACCCCGTGCTCACACACGGGGTTTTATTTTTCAGTAAATTTTTTGGCCGTTATTTACCTAAAATAATCACTTACCCAAAATTGCGGCCAGATCCTGTTTCAGATTTGATATCTGATGTGCATATTTTTCTTTATGTTCAGCATCTTCCAAAAGTTGCACTATTGTTTCTGATAACGTATTCCCGCGACGCCGGGAAAGGTCTGAAAGACGCTGCCAGACATGAAAATCCAAATCAATAGATTTTTTGCGTGAGTGCGGGTGTTCAGCATTGAAATGACGCTTGCGTCGTGCCCGAATCGTTTGTTTCATGCGATTGGTTAAATCTGGATTCATATGTTGTGATATCCATTGCAATACTTTGACAGGTTCTTGTTCCAGCCTCAGTAATTGATTCACCACATCTTGGGCAGCACTTTTTTCGATGTATTTAGTAATCAACTCACCTTCACGATGTTTTTTCACCAAATATGCCCATTTCCAGCCACATTCCAGATTTTCCAGTTGTTGATATTTCATCTTATCTCACTGTGACAGCGTAACTTGGATTAAGCATAGCAATTATTTATCTAAATTGGCAAAACCGACGAATATTTTATCGGTAGTAACGCGAAGGCTGCACAAATATTATCCCTTTCAAAAATTCTGGCATGTTGGTTCACTGCCTAATCTTGTATAATAAACGCTTCCTTCTTCACTAGAATGTAACTATCACTTTGACAAATATAAAATTAGACTGGCAGTCATTACAACCAAACAGTGCCTCCTATCAGGCGCTTTTCAATTCTGTCACTGAACTGCCTCCTGCCACGATGGATGCAATTCAACCGCGATTGTACAACGGGCTAACACGCCTCTGTCAGGCCAATTTGCGCCAGCCTTTTATGTTGGTAAAAGCAGAGGAGAGTGATGCCTATCTGTCTCTTTTGTCCGAAACGATTTCTGCATTATTGCCGGAAGATCTTCCCAATGTGGGTGGTTACTATCAGATAGAGCACCAAACCATCACATGGCACTCTTCTGGTGAAGGTCCTTTTTCGCCAAATCAGCGGGTCGCTTACTGTGACTGGATTGAACCGGAACAATTATTTGGCAATGTCTACACGCATCAGGGAGTTCTCCAATTACAGCCGGGTCTTATCCATCAGGTTAATGGGGGAATTTTACTTTTACCCCTGCGCACTCTGCTGTCTCAGCCATTGATGTGGGTGCGCCTCAAGCAGATGATTATTCAACGTCGTTTTGATTGGTTGTCCCATGATGAAAATCGCTCCCTGCCCTTACCCATTCCGTCGATGCCGCTGGATTTACGTTTGATTCTGGTCGGAGATAGGTTAAATCTTGATGAGTTACATGCGGCCGAACCCGAACTGGCAAATAATGCCTTATACAGTGAATTCGAACTGGATATGCCCTTTCATGAAGAAGACGATCTGGTGCTCTGGTGTCGCTATGTCAACGGGTTCATTCAGCAGCAAAAACTTCCCTCTCTAAACCCTGAAGCGTGGCCTGAATTGCTTAAACAAGCTATCCGTTATACTGAAGATCAATTCAGCTTACCGTTGGATATCCAGTGGCTGAAACAAAAACTGGAAGCCGCAGCCAATTATCAACAGGACAATCAGATCACCCTGCAATCACTGCAAGAAGCTGAAGATAACCGGCGTTGGCGTCATGGCTATTTAGCAGAGCGCAGTATGGATGAAATCCTGAAAGGCCAGATTCTGATCCGTACTCAAGGCGCTGTTATCGGCCAAATTAATGGCTTATCTGTGCTTGAATATCCGGGTCATCCTGATCCGATTGGCGAACCGTCCCGGATCAGCTGCGTCGCCCATTTAGGTGATGGCGAATTTATTGATGTTGAACGTAAAGTTGAGCTGGGCGGCAATATTCATGCGAAAGGCATGATGATCATGCAGGCTTATCTGATTTCTGAATTGAAATTGGATCAGCCACAACCTTTCTCTGCTTCCATTGTGTTTGAGCAATCTTATGGTGAAGTTGACGGTGACAGCGCGTCATTAGCTGAGCTGTGTGCATTAATCAGTGCGCTATCGCAGCAGCCGATTAATCAGCAAATCGCGGTTACCGGTGCGGTAGACCAGTTTGGTTACGTGCAGCCGATTGGCGGCGTTAATGAAAAAGTTGAAGGCTTTTTCCGCTTATGCGATTGCCGCGGATTGACAGGTTCGCAAGGTGTGATTATTCCCGTATCTAACGTACAACATCTCTGTTTGCATCAGGATATTGTTGATGCGGTGAAAAATGGCAAATTCCATATTTGGGCTGTTGAGCATGTCTCTGAGGCTGCGGCATTGCTGATTGGTATTCCTTATTATGAGTCGCAAAAAGATGATGACGCGCAAAAAGACAGCGATCCACAAAAAGAACATCTGTTAGCCATGATATATGAACGTATTACACTTGCTAATAATCAGGAACGCCCAAAATCTCCGTGGTTTCTGCGTTGGCTAGGTTAATGCCTACAATCTGATCGGAGTTGTTCAGCGTACAAGTGTACGCTATTCTCTATCCTTACCCAATGATAAGGCTATCTGAGAATATGTTTAAAAGACAAGAATCCTACACACAAGAAGAACTTCACGCTTCTGGGCAAGGTAAGCTGTTTGGTGAAAATGGGCCGCCACTTCCTTCTGGCAACATGTTGATGATGGATCGCATCGTAAAAATGACAGAAGACGGCGGCACGTATGACAAAGGATATATCGAAGCTGAACTCGATATTAAACCTGATCTCTGGTTTTTTGATTGCCATTTTGTCAATGATCCTGTTATGCCCGGCTGCCTTGGCCTTGATGCAATGTGGCAACTTGTTGGCTTCTTCATGGGTTGGCTTGGTGCGGAAGGTAAGGGGCGTGCTCTTGGTGTGGGTGAGGTTAAATTTACCGGTCAGGTATTGCCAACGGCGAAGAAAGTCACTTATCGTATTAATTTAAAACGTGTTATCAACCGCAAACTGGTGATGAGTCTGGCTGATGGTGAAGTGTTGGTTGATGGCAAATTGATTTATACCGCCACTGACCTGAAAGTAGGCATATTTAAAGATACCAGCACGTTTTGATTTCTCCCGCGTCTCTTATTCTCTCTCCTACGTTATGTGTTAATCACCTCAGCTATTGAGCGGAGGTGATTGTGCACAATTTAATGTTGCGAAGCTATCTGGCTGACAATAGATTGAATGACTTGGCTATATCCCTTAGATAACGTGCGCACTAATTCGGCATAACCCTCTTTTGTCTGTTTCAATTCTAAATTGAATGTATGTGTAATCACATTTTTCTGATCAGATAAAGTCCAGTATCCCTGAATAATTGCTCGCCCATCATATCGCCCATGAAAAGCGGTGATTGTAATATCCAGCACATCTGCGTTTTTTTCCAATAATTGATCGGAAATTAATCTTTGTGGAAATGCGGATCTCAATTGCGTAACCAAAATTTGGTGTAATTGCTGTTCCAGTGGGCTTGCCCATAAATGGTTCGACGCATTGCTATAACTGACATCTCCCGTTTGATAAGTAATGCCGGAAGATGAGAGATAATCCGCAAGATGGATTCTTTTTACCCATAATTGATGTTTTTGGCTGAGATCTATTTTGCTGACTTCTGCATTCACTGTAGATATAGGCAGCTGATAATAGGTTTTTTGTGGCTGGCTGCTACTGCACCCCGCAATAAGTAAACTTCCCATTATCAACCCGCTGATAGAAGTCAAAAATGCCAATCTTAATATCAACTTTTTCATTAATCGCGCGCCTTTTTCGGTTCAGGATCCGCTGTCGCTTCAGCTTCAAATACTAATGCATTGCTCTTATTATTCAGCGTCTTCAACACTGGCTGTAATTCACGCAAAACCTGATCTAGCTGCTGCATATTATCAACCAGCCTGTTATAAACCGGGGAGCCGGGCTGAATTCCCTGCATACTGTGATTAAGTTCATTCAAGGTATTATGCAAGTCTTTGGGAAGACCCTGAGCTTCTTTACTTGCCAGAATGTTGTTTAATTCATTCATGGTTTTTTGTGCGGCTTTGATCGTTTTCTGGCTCTCTTCTAATGTCTTTGTTGCCTGAATAAAGACTGGTTCAATCGGCATTTTATTAATTTTATCCAGAGCCATCGTGACTTTTTGCTGAATTTGCACCAATCCACCGCTGGTGGTTGGCAGAATTTCATAGCCTGCAATTTTTTGTGGGCCGTTCCATGCTTTTTCATCCGGATAAAAATCCAGATCGATAAACAATGCGCCAGTCAGCAGGTTTCCGGGTTTCAGTGAAGCTCTCAAGCCATGAGAAACCAGCTCTTGCAATTCCTTATCGGTATAGAACCCATTACCTATTTCTTTCTCAAATCGTTCAGGTTCCATATTCACTAAGACAGGAATGCGGAAGTCGCTGTTAAGGCGTTGTTTGATCCCTTCAGTATAAAAAGGAACTTTGGCGACGGTACCCACCCGTATGCCGCGAAATTCGACGGGTGCTCCTTTTTGCAAACCTCTGACGGAATCAGAGAAGAACAATAAAAAGTCTTTATGATCGGCATAAAGTGAGTTTTCGATGTTTTTCTCACTCTCGTAAAGTTTAAAAACTTCTTTTTCTTTGACCGGACGGCCTAAATCCCAGCCATGCGGTACATCAAAACTGACTCCCCCGGCAAACAATGTCGATAATGCCGCAACCTCGACCCTTAACCCCTGCGAAGACAAATCAAAAGCAACACCACTGGCTTTCCAGAACCGGACATTTTTTGTCAATAAGCCATCATAAGGTGCGTTGACAAAAATCTGATAACTGGCAAGACGGGATTTAGCGTCAAAAGTACTGGTTTCTACCGAACCGACGCGGTATCCACGAAATAGCACCGGATCACCGGCGGCTAACCGTTCTGCTTTTTCACTGGTTAAAATCAGGCGGATGCCTTTTGCATCAGGGGATGCCAGTGGCGGAGAACCCAGCAAGGCAAATTTTCGTTCTTCAGTGCCTTCTTTTCCGGGCTGTAATTCAATAAAAGCCCCTGACAGCAAGGTACTCAGGCCGGATACACCCTCACGGCCAATCTGGGGTTTAACCACCCAAAATGCCGTATCTTTATGTAACAGTTTCTCCATTCCATCATTCAGGCGTGCCTTGATAATGACTTCACCCAAGTTGTCGCTCAATGACACTCTTTCCACCACGCCAACATTCACGCTGCGGCTTTTTATTTTGGTTTTTCCGGCTTCAATGCCTTCCGCATTTGAGGTGATCAGCGTCACTTCCGGCCCTTGATGGCTGAAGTGGTAGAATAATATCCAAGCGCCAATAAGTACGGTGATAATGGGTACAATCCATACCGGTGACCAGCTTTTAAGTTTACTGATCCTAGCCTGAGCCAGATTTTCTTCTTTATCCGTCACCTTACAACTCCTCACTATTCTGTAATTCAAATTTCTTATTCGCTTTATCCCAAGTCAGGCGAGGGTCAAATGTCATTGATGCAAACATGGTTAAAATGACCACTGAGGCAAACAGGACGGCTCCCGTTGCAGGATAGATACTCATAAACTGCCCCATGCGCACTAACGCCGATAAGACAGCAATAACAAAAACATCAATCATTGACCAACGACCGACAAACTCCACCAGTTCATAAATAAAATGCATTGTTTCAGAATGATATTTGCCATGCTTTTTGGCATCCCAACACAACCAGATTATCGCGAGCATTTTCAGTAATGGCACCATAATACTGGCAATAAAAATGACTAAAGCAACAGGATAAGAACCTGTACTCCAGAGCAAAATAATGCCTTCCAAGATGGTTGAATTGATGTGATTGCCCAGCGACTGTGTCACCATAATCGGTAATATATTCGCAGGAATATAAAGTATGGCTGATGTTATTAATAGTGCCATCGTCAGTTGCAGGCTAAAATGGCGGCGGGCATGACCTTTGGTATGACAGCGGGAACACTGGTGTTCCTGAGCAGGTAAAATGGCAGTACAACACAGGCACAGCCTGACGCCCTGCACTAAGCCGGGTTTACCCGCTTGCAGTGCTTGACGTGTTTTTGTTTGACCTATCGTGGGAGCAGGTTCGATATCATTCCAGATCCAATATCGGTCAAGGCACTGAAAGGCCCTGACCTGAAAAATACAAAAAAGACAGTAAGGCAGGAAGCTCAGGCCAAGCTCAATATCACCATAAGCCATCAACTTAACAAAGCTGACCAATATCCCGGCCAGAAAAATTTCTGCCATGCACCAGGTTTTCATCTGAAATAAAATGCGCGCCAACTCAATTTTCAGCCGACGTGCCATTTTAATGTTCTGGCATAAAAAGATAATGGAAACCATGCAAAATGTAGGGATAAACTGGACGAAGATCAGGAAAAATGCGCCGATACTCGAATAATCGTCATTAAACATGACCTTCGGGATTTCTGTCAGTTTGATTTCACTGACGATCCCCGCCACATTCATACTGATAAAGGGAAACAGGCAAGCAAGAAATAACATCAATAACGCACTTATTGCATAACCTGTTGGTTGATTACGAGGCTCTTTCCACTTTGCTGTCAATAAAGTATCACATCGCGGACAAACCGCCTTATTCCCTTCCATCAGGTCAGGCAAGGCCACCAGCATGTCGCATTGAGGACATAAAACCAGCTTGTTATGTTGATGATTATCGGAACACGGGTCGTCAAAACACAAGGTGTCTCTCCTGTTGCCAAAGCTTTTTATATCGCCAGATCGTTAAATTGCCGCTGCGATAGCGGCAATTTGTACATGATTCTCAACGATACCCGTTATTTTTCAGGCAGCGTTTGGTTAGCTGCAACTCGAAATCCATAGGGAATCCATAAGATATAGTATGTACGGAATATAGTACGTACAGAATATATACAGAATATAGTATGTACGGAATCAGCCGTTTTTCATCGTTTCCAATTCCTGCCAACGCTCAAAGGCTTTTTCTAATTCCAGCTCTTTTTCTGCCAGTTTCTGCAACACATTTTGTGTGATTTCGTGTGATTGATTAAAAAACTCCGGATCACTGACACTAGATTGCAGTTGTTCCAGTTCTTGCTCTAGTGTTTCCAATAATGAGGGTAGTTGCTCTAACTCTCTGAGTAAATGGTAACTTATCTTATTGTTTGCTCGTTTCGGCGCTTCTTTATCCTTGACCGGATCCTTGGCTGGCTTCACGTCAATTTTTTCGTTTTTCGCCGGGGACTGACGTAGAGAAACGGTTTGTGCCCGCTGTTGCTGGGCGTCAAAATAACCGCCAACGTAATTGTTGATCTCGCCGTCA
Organism: Enterobacteriaceae bacterium; assembly: GCA_031253755.1. Taxonomy (GTDB): domain Bacteria; phylum Pseudomonadota; class Gammaproteobacteria; order Enterobacterales; family Enterobacteriaceae; genus Xenorhabdus. The sequence goes on along the minus strand of JAIRVT010000075.1, from coordinate 88,906 downwards.
CCTTCAAAAATCCAGCATTCAGTGACTGAATTATCAACAAACTGACGATCATGGCTGACCAAAATAACGGTGCCGGTATAACCATCCACTAACTCTTCCAGTAACTCCAGCGTTTCAACATCAAGGTCATTGGTCGGTTCATCCAGAATAAGCAAATTACTGGGTTTCAGGAACAGACGCGCTAACAGCAGACGGTTGCGCTCACCACCGGATAATGCCCTGACAGGCGTCATTGCACGTTTAGGGTGAAAAAGAAACTCTTGCAGATAACCCAGCACATGGCGAGGACGCCCATTCACCATGACTTCCTGTTTGCCCTCTGCCAAGTTATCCATCACCGTTTTGTCTGGATCAAGCGCTGCACGGTGCTGATCAAAATAAGCCACTTCGAGTTTTGTACCACAATGAATTCGCCCACTGTCTGCCGCCAAATCCCCCAGCATCAGTTTCAGCAAGGTTGTTTTGCCACAACCATTCGGCCCGACCAACGCAATCTTGTCACCACGCTGAACCTGCGCCGAAAAACCTTTCACTAAGGTCTTATCACCTATCTGGTAATTCACATTTTCCAGCTCGAAGACAATTTTACCGGAGCGAGTCGCTTCCTCGACCTGCATTTTCGCCGCTCCCATGACATTTCGCCGTTCGGAACGTTCCACACGCAGTGCTTTCAGTGCCCTTACCCGCCCTTCATTACGGGTACGGCGCGCTTTAATTCCCTGACGGATCCAGACTTCTTCCTGAGCCAGCTTTTTATCAAACTCAGCATTCTGCAACTCTTCCACCCGCAAGGCTTCTTCTTTGCCTGTCAGGTAGTTACCATAATTTCCCGGCCAGGAAATCAGCTGCCCGCGATCCAAATCGACAATCCGGGTTGCCATGCTGCGGATGAATGAACGGTCGTGGGAAATAAAAACGATGCTGCCGTTAAAGTCTTTCAGGAAATTTTCCAGCCACTCGATGGTATCGATATCAAGATGGTTGGTAGGTTCATCAAGGAAAAGCACTTTCGGTGAACTGACTAATGCCCTGCCTAATGCCGCCTTGCGTAACCAGCCTCCCGATAGAGAAGATAATTTCGCTTCTGCCGGTAAAGAAAGTTGTTTCAATACGTCACTGATCCGGCTATCCAGTAACCAGAGGTTTCGGGTGTCTAATACTTCCTGTAATTCTGCCAACCGGTTAAGGTTTTTGTCGCTGGGATCGGTTTCCACCAAATGTGATATGTGATGAAACGCTTTAATGTATTCCGCCTGCTCTTTCACGCCTTCGGCAACAAAATCAAATACCGTTCCTTCCACATCACGCGGAGGGTCTTGTTGCAAACGCGCCACAACCAGATCCTGCTCATAAATGACTTGCCCGTCATCCAATGGCTGCTCTTTGGTCAGTACGCGCAATAAGGTGGATTTCCCGGCACCATTGCGCCCAACCAGACACACGCGTTCATTTTCTTCGATATGTAATTCAGCATCATCCAATAAGGGTGAATCACCAAATGACAACCAGGCACCAGACAGATTAATCAATGACATAGTATTATTTTTCCTCGCCTGCGTGACGTAGCAGCCAGCAGTTATGGATCTGGCGGTTACGGGCAAAATCCTGCGATAAGGTTTTTTCGGTAATCTCTTCGGCAACCAGACCTAATTTTTCCAGTTCCGCAAAATCCATTTTAAAACCCCGCTTATTATTGGAGAACATCAATGTTCCTCCCCGGCGCAGCAGGCGTTTTAATTGTTTCATTAATTCGATGTGATCGCGCTGAACGTCAAATGAGTCTTCCATGCGTTTGGAATTGGAAAATGTCGGCGGATCAATAAAAATCACGTCAAACTGTTCATGGGTTTGGGCCAGCCAGCCAAGACAATCGGCCTGAATCAAACGGTGCTGGCGTCCTGTCAGGTTATTGACCTGCAAGTTCTTTTCCGCCCATTCAAGATAAGTGCGGGACATATCCACGGTCGTCGTCGAACGTGCGCCGCCCAATCCGGCGTGAACGGTGGCAGAACCGGTATAGGCGAACAAATTGAGGAAATCTTTCCCCTGACTCATTGCCCCCAGTGTCCGGCGGGCGATACGGTGATCAAGGAACAAGCCGGTATCCAGATAATCCGTCAGGTTAACCCAGAATTTTGCACCATATTCATTCACCAAAAAGAATTCTTTCTTTTCAGCCATTTTTTCGTATTGGCTATTGCCTTTCTGGCGCTGGCGGGTTTTCAGAATCAGCTGATTGGACTGCAATTCCAATACACTCATGGTGGCACTGACCACATCAAAGAGACGCTGACGGGCTTTATTGGCATCAACGGATTTCGGTGGTGCATATTCCTGCACGATCACTTTATCCGCATAACGATCGACAGCAACATTATATTCAGGCAAATCGGCATCATATAAACGATAGCAGTTGATACCCTGCTGTTTGGCCCATTTACTCAGTTTTTTCTCATTCTTACGCAGACGATTGGCGTAATCTTCAGCAATCCCACGATCACTGTTTGATGCCAATATGTTTTCCTGAGTCAGATCACTTTTCTGGATAGCACTGATAAGGTAGTTTTTCTGCACACAGTCCAGCGGGCCGTTTTTCGCTTTGAACTCGCGTTCTGCCCGTAATTGCAGGCAGCTTAACAATTCCGGTGATGCACTGAACAAGGATAAGCGCCAGCCGGGAAAACGTTTTTTTACCACCCGGCCAAAGATACTGTGCAAAGCAATCAAGGCTGGTTCACTTTCAAGACGTTCGCCATAAGGCGGGTTACTCAGTACCGTACCCGTCGCGTTTTCAGGCAGTGGATTTTCCAGTTTGCTCGCATCACCTTGTTGGAATTGGATTAATTGGGCAACGCCAGCTCTGCGGGCATTTGAACGCGCCATATCCATGACCCGACGGTCAATATCGCTACCAAAAAAGCGTGATGTGGTTTCTTGCAGGCCGCGGCGAAAACGTACCTGCGCCTCTGTCATTACTTCACGCCAAAGGGCTTCATCGAATTTCAGCCATGAAGTGAATCCCCAAAATTGACGGTGTAAACCCGGTGCGCAGTCTGTCGCCATCATGGCGGCTTCGATTAACAGTGTTCCTGAGCCACACATAGGATCAACCATTGCGGTTCCCGCGCTCCAGCCAGAACGCATCACAATCGCGGCAGCCAGATTCTCTTTTAACGGCGCTTGCCCGGCTAGATCACGATAACCACGGATATGCAGACCTTCTCCGCTTAAATCCAGTGAGACAGTGGCTTTTTCTTTATTCAGAAAAACATTGATGCGTACATCCGGCTGTTGCTTGGCAACATCGGGGCGCTGTTTGATTTTACGGACAAAGCTGTCAACGATGGCATCTTTAACTTTCAGCGCACCATATTGGGTATTTCTGATTTCTTCATTTGTGCCGCTGAAATGAACAGCGAATGTACTGTTGACTGAGAAAATTTCAGTCCAGTCAATAGCCTGAACACCAAGATAAAGATCCAGATCGCTATACACCTTGAATTCATTAAGTGGAAGCAAAATGCGCGATGCCAGCCTGCTCCAGAGCAAACTTTTATACATCACCTGTTCTGTGCCTTCAAAATGAACTCCACCTTGAGCAATTTTGCAGGATTGCGCACCCAGCGTTTCCAGTTCGTTCTTTAACAGTTCTTCCAGTCCACGTGCCGTGCTGGCAAAGAGAGAGTTCATGCTTTTATTCACCAAAACTATTACTCACTAAATATTACTCACTAAAAAAGGTATTATGCCCTATGAATTGACCGGGGTGAGTGAGCGCAGCCAACAAAGAGGCAACTTGAAAGACGACGGGCATACCAAAAAATTGCCGCCATTATAGCGAATACCCGCAACATGTCATAAGATTGCGCACGCTGAGTGAAAATAAAAGTTGTAGTGACTGTATGAAGAATGCCGGAAGTTCTCGATAAGCAGGAATGTACAGAAGAATGAAAGCGTTTAGAACAGTATTCCTTTATTAAATCGCCTGATCATATATTGATGCCGCTGTTGGCTCAATATAAGGCATCAAACGATCGTTCATTATTTTTATCGGATCACAAAAATTCATCACGCGATCACCCAAATCCAATGTTTGCTGTGCCAATAGACAAACACTGGCGTTGTCACCCGCTTCAGCAACCATAAATATTGCTTCTGCTCTACTTTCTTGTCTCTCATCATCTTGTAAATAAACCTGAACAATTTCTCCCTGCTCTGGTTTAGTGATTAAAGAAGAGACAGAAAAATACCAACTTTTGGGCATCAGTGGTTTCATAAAACGAAAGGCAACGACACTGTTCAGTGCTAATTCAGATCGCAGAGCAGGTGCAATATTAATACGGCGGGCATGTTCTTCGAAAGTATAATAGAGTGCTGCATCATCAACCGAAAAACTGTTTTTTTTCATTGCAATGGCATAATTTGTTAACATTTTGGCAGGAAAGCGAGAGCGAAAAACCATGCCATTAGCCAGATCGAGCATGATACGGTCATGCTCTGTATCAAAATACCATTGCCACTGATCATCAGGTCTAATTTTCATTGGTTACCCTTTTATGCCCAAAATGAATTGTCCAACAACATATGTCCAAAAACGATTTATTTAAAAACCCTATGTTAAAAAAATATAATGGCTTAAAAATAAGTGCCACTCTAATAGGAATGCAAAAGAATTGATAAAATTTTAATCCAATAAGCAAAATATAGACGAGTCGGGGAAAGAAATAAACCCCCAACTCAAAATTGCCGTAATTATTCAGATATAATTGATAATATTTTTGATTAATTTTGGCCCTTTATAGATAAAGCCGGAAAATATCTGAATTAATGAAGCGCCGGCTTCCATTTTTTCTCTGGCAGACATTAATGAATCAATTCCGCCCACACCCACAATAGGTATCTGGCCGTTGAGTTCCTGAGAAAGGCGGCGGATAATTTCTGTGCTGCGCAACTGTACAGGACGCCCGCTTAAGCCACCAGCCTGTTGGCAATGACTCAATCCTTCAATGATTTTTCTGTCTAATGTGGTATTCGTCGCAATAACCCCATCGATTTGATGACGGATTAAACTATCTGCAATTTTTACTAATTCTTCTTCTGTCAGATCAGGGGAAATTTTAACAGCAACTGGCACATATTTTTGGTATTTCTGCTGTAATTCACCTTGCTTATTTTTAATCGCTGATAAGAGATCATCCAACGCGTCACCATACTGCAACGTTCTCAGACCCGGTGTATTTGGTGATGAGATATTAATCGTTATATAACCTGCATGGGCATAAACTTTATCCATACAAATTAAATAATCATCTTTACCATTCTCTACTGGCGTATCTTTATTCTTACCGATATTAATTCCGATAATCCCGTCGTATTTCGCCTGTTTAACATTCTCGACCAGATTATCAACCCCAAGATTATTAAAACCCATTCGGTTAATAATGCCTTCCGCTTCAACAACACGGAATAATCTCGGTTTATCATTCCCGACCTGTGGACGTGGCGTTACCGTACCGATTTCAACAAAACCAAATCCCATTGCACCAAATGCGTCAATGCAGTCACCGTTCTTATCGAGACCTGCGGCTAAACCAAGAGGATTTTTAAATGATAGCCCCATACAAGTAACGGGCTTAGTGGCAACTGACTGGCGGATGAAGAATTCGAAAGGAGTACCGGTAACGCGTTTGAGCTGTCGGAAAGTAAGCTCATGTGCCTGTTCCGGATCAAGCTGGAACAGTGCCTTTTTTAGAAGCGGATAATACATGCAATCTCCTGCAACAACCATAATAACAGGTCATGATGACGATGAAATAAGCGCCGAGCATCTTAAAGAGATCCTGTCAGAATGTAAACGCAACGAGGAAGATATTTTTATGCCCTATGAGTGATTTTTTCTTCCTCCGGCATCGGCCGGAGGAATTATCACAACTCAGCTTTCAAGCGCTTTGGTGATTTTTTCAAACAAGTCACCGGATAAGTTTTCCAATACTTTCAGCTCCTCCAAAGTAGAACGCATCAAGGCCTGCCGTTTTTCGTCATAACGTTTCAGGCGAATCAGCGGTTCAATCAAACGTGAAGCGACCTGTGGATTGCGTGTGTTCAAGTCAGTCAGTATTTCTTTCAGGAACTGATAGCCACGACCATCTTCCGCATGGAATGCTACTGCGTTATTACCAAAGAATGTTCTCAGCAGAGAATAAACCCGGTTTGGGTTGCTCAGGCTAAAAGAGCGATGCTCCAGCAGACTGCGAACTTTATCCAGTGCATCAAAGGCCGGGCTGGTTGCCTGAAGCATAAACCATTTATCCATAACCAAACCATCCTGATGCCAGCGCTGATCAAATTCATCCATCAATTGATAGCTGCAAGGCAATTCTGCCGCCATCGCCGCAGACAACGCAGCAACGGTATCCGTCATATTATCTGCCTGATAATACTGAGCCGCGGCTAATTTATCCGCCAGCGTTTTATCTTCAATAAAGGCTAAATAATACAGACAGATATTGCGTAATGCGCGTTTTGCAATATCCTGATGATCGACACGATAAGCGCCTGTGTGAACACTGTGGTAAACAGCAGCAAATTCATCCGCCATTTCCGTCGCCAGACTGCGCGTGATAGCACAAAGGACTTCGTGAATGGCCTGTGGATCAATCACCGTAAACAGCTCTGCCATTTCGTTTTCGGATGGCAGCGTCAGGATCAAAGAAGCCAACGCAGGGTCGATGTCTTTATCCAGCAACACGGAACGGAAAGCATCAATCACATGGATTGGCAAGCTTATTGGCTGAGATTGCTGATAACGGGCAACATTCAGTTTGACATAATTTGCCAACAGCGCCTGAGCTGCATCCCAACGGGAAAATTCATTACGCGCATGTTTCATTAAGAAAGCCAATTGGGTATCACTGTAGGGATAATCCAATTTCACAGGCGCTGAAAATTCACGTAATAAAGAAGGAATCGGCTGAGATGGAATATCATCAAAGATAAATGTCTGTTCTGCGTTAATCACATTCAGAACGTGATGTACCGGCTGGCCGTCACGACGCAGCGGAATGGCTTGCCCATGTTCGTCATACAGCTCAATGTCTAAAGGAATATGCAGAGGCAATTTCTCTTTCTGATCCGTTGTTGCAGGTGTCATCTGGCTGACATGCAGAATATATTGCTGTTTCTCTGCGTCATATTCGTCGCGAACCGTCAGCACTGGCGTACCTGACTGGCTATACCAACGGCGAAATAGAGTCAGATCAACGTTTGACGCATCTTCCATAGCCTGAACAAAATCATCACAGGTTGCCGCGCTGCCATCATGACGATGAACATAAAGCTGCATTCCCGCCTGAAACTGCGCTTCGCCCAGCAAAGTGTGGATCATCCGAATCACTTCTGCACCTTTTTCATAGACCGTCAGCGTGTAGAAGTTATTCATTTCCATGACCTGATCGGGGCGAATCGGGTGCGCCATCGGGCTGGCATCTTCAGCAAATTGGGCGGCACGCATAACGCGCACATTATTAATCCGGTTAACGGAGCGTGAACCTAAATCAGAACTGAATTCCTGATCACGGAATACGGTCAGCCCTTCTTTCAGGCTTAACTGGAACCAATCACGGCAAGTGATCCGGTTGCCTGTCCAGTTATGGAAATATTCATGACCAATCACCGCTTCAATGCCCAGATAATCTTTGTCTGTTGCCGTTTCAGTTTTTGCTAATACATATTTGGAGTTAAAGACATTCAGCCCTTTATTCTCCATCGCTCCCATATTGAAGAAATCAACGGCGACGATCATGTAAATGTCCAGATCATATTCCAGACCAAACCGGCTCTCATCCCACTTCATCGCGTTTTTCAATGAAGTCATGGCCCAATCGGTACGATCTAAATTTCCCCGATCAACAAACAACTCTAACGCCACTTCGCGACCGCTGCGGGTGACAAACGTGTCACGCAAGACATCAAAATTCCCCGCGACCAGCGCAAACAGGTAAGCCGGTTTCGGGAATGGATCCTGCCATTTCACCCAATGACGGCCATCGTCCAGCACGCCCTGCCCGACACGGTTGCCATTGGATAATAAATAGGGATAGGCGGATTTATCTGCCGTGATACAGGTCGTGAAACGCGCCAGTACATCCGGCCTGTCCAGATAATAAGTAATGTGGCGAAAACCTTCCGCTTCACACTGAGTACACAAAGCATCACCTGATACGTATAACCCTTCAAGCGCCGTATTCGCAGAAGGGTGATTTTCGCTGATAATTTTCAGGGTAAACTGAGCCGGTACCTGCTCAATAACTAACTTACCTTCCTGCTCTTGATAGTGTTCCCATGCAATATCATCAATATAAATATGCTTTAAGGTGAGATTTTCCCCATCTAAAATAAGAGGTGTTACCTCACTCGCCAGACGTTTTATCTGGCTGGTGGCTGTTACAGTTGTTTTATCTGCGTTTAGGTCAAAATCGAGATTAATATCTGTAATTGTGTAATCTGGCGCTTTATAATCCAGGCGATGTTTAACAAGCCGCTGTTGTGTCATAAGAAACCTTTTTCATTACTAGTGAAAATATAGTGAGAAGCTAACGCTGCCACAGAGCGTTTGCCCTTTCAATCGAGAAATGTCTTTTTCTAGATGTTAATCATTCATTAAATAAATGCGTCATTTATGTAATAAGGGGTTGGTTATTTTGTGCTAATTACCCTCTCATCTTGTATTTAACATGATATCATCTATAAATTGATCAACCTTAATCCCTAATGGCCGGAAAAATATATGCGATGATGTGGCTTTAATAACATCATAATCACGGTATACTCTTCCGACTTTATCGATTTAGCAAATAAATGCTCCGCGAGGATGCCTGACGCGCCATGACTTTAGACGCTACCCCGATTATTAAATCACTGCTTGACACTGATGCTTATAAGTTTCATATGCAACAAGCGGTGTACCACCATTACAATGATATTCAGGTTGTTGCTGAATTTCGCTGCCGTGGTGATGAGCTGCTCGGTGAATACGCCGAGGCATTGCGTCATCAAATCACTATGATGGCTGATTTAGCCCTGACAGAAACCGAAGCTGAATATCTCGCCAGTCTACCATTCTTTAAGCAAGATTATCTGGATTGGTTCAAAACTTTCCGTTTTAATCCTGAGCAAGTTGAAGTTTCCGTCACGGATAAAGGACAGCTCGCTATCCGAATTTCAGGGTTATGGCGTGAGGTTATCCTGTGGGAAGTGCCATTACTTGCCCTGATCAGCGAATTGGTTCACCGCCATCACTCCCCTGATATCAAGCCAGAAATGGCTGTCAGCCAGCTCAGAAAGTTGATTGAACTGTTCTATCAAGATGCAGCAGCAGAAAATATTGATCTGTCCGGTTTCAAATTGATGGATTTCGGTACCCGTCGCCGTTTTTCACACGAAGTGCAATATGCCATCGTCAAAGAACTGAAAGAGAGCTTTCCTTATCTGATAGGAACCAGTAACTATCAACTGGCACAACAGCTTGATCTGGCGCCGCTTGGCACACAGGCTCATGAATGGTTTCAGGCACATCAGCAAATTAGCCCGATACTCGCCAATAGTCAGCGGGCTGCGCTACAAACCTGGCTGGATGAATATCCGAACCAGCTCGGTATTGCGCTGACAGACTGCATCACGATGGATGCTTTCCTGCGGGATTTTGATAAGCCTTTTGCCATCGCTTATAACGGCCTGCGCCATGACTCCGGTGACCCTGTAGATTGGGGCGAAAAAGCAATTGCACACTATCAGTCACTGGGTATCGATCCCCTCACCAAAACACTGGTATTTTCTGACAGTTTAGATCTGCAAAAATCACTGGATCTTTACCGTCATTTCCACAAACGAATCAATGTGATGTTTGGTATTGGTACACGGTTAACCTGCAATATTCCGGGAATAAAACCGTTGAATATCGTGATTAAACTGATTGAATGCAATGGCAAACCTGTCGCTAAATTGTCTGACAGCCCCGGAAAAACCATGTGCCAAGATATTGATTTTGTGAATAAATTACGCAGAGCGTTTGATATTCCAGAAATGGAAAAAGCGCTGTAGCTTAAAAATACAGTTCAAAAATCCTGTTTTCACCCATTTTTCATCGGCGTAACCTACTCCATTCTGGTTACGCCGATAACAAATCATTTATTTCCCCTATTTCTCCGCTAACATCTTTAATTTCTGCTTGTTTCCTGCGTGATGACAAGTAAGATAATGGGTCACCGTGTCATTTGACACTGATCACAGTAAATCTAAATCTACATAAAAAAGAGAGAAATCTATGAGCGTTGCGCCTGTAGTCGATGTACTACAAGGTCGTGTTGCGGTTGGCAGTGAAGTCACCGTTCGCGGCTGGATACGTACAAGAAGAGATTCTAAAGCTGGTATCTCATTCCTCGCCGTCTATGACGGTTCCTGCTTTAATCCATTACAGGCCGTCGTTAATAATAATTTACCTAATTATCAGAATGATGTTCTGAATCTGACTACGGGCTGTTCGGTAGAAATCACCGGCACCGTTGTTGAGTCACAAGGTAAAGGCCAAAGTTTTGAACTACAAGCAACCAACGTCGTTGTGGTGGGTATGGTTGAAGATCCTGATACTTACCCGATGGCAGCAAAACGCCACAGTATCGAGTATCTGCGTGAAGTTGCCCACCTTCGCCCGCGTACCAACCTGATTGGCGCGGTTGCCCGTGTTCGCCACACGCTGTCACAAGCGTTACACCGTTTCTTCCATGAGAAAGGGTTTTTCTGGGTATCTGCTCCGCTAATTACCGCTTCCGATACTGAAGGCGCCGGTGAAATGTTCCGCGTTTCTACGTTGGATCTGCAAAACCTGCCACTGACCGATAAAGGTGACGTTGATTTCAGTAAAGATTTCTTCGGACGTGAAGCTTTTCTAACCGTATCCGGTCAGTTAAACGGTGAAGCCTATGCCTGCGCATTGAGCAAAGTCTACACCTTTGGGCCAACTTTCCGGGCTGAAAACTCCAATACCAGCCGCCACTTGGCTGAGTTCTGGATGCTGGAACCGGAAGTCGCATTCGCTGATCTGAGCGATATCGCCACTCTCGCTGAAGATATGCTGAAATATGTCTTCAAAGCCGCGTTAGAAGAGCGTGCTGACGATCTGGCATTCTTTGCGGAACGTGTTGACAGTGAAGTCATCACCCGGTTGGAAAAATTCGTTGATTCTGATTTCGTTCAGTTGGATTACACTGATGCCATCGAAATTCTGGAAAACTGTGGTCAGCAATTTGAAAATCCGGTTTACTGGGGCGTTGATTTATCCTCTGAGCACGAGCGCTATCTGGCCGAGAAACACTTTGGTGCGCCGGTTATCATGAAAAACTATCCAAAAGACATCAAAGCTTTCTACATGCGTATGAATGAAGATGGCAAAACCGTTGCGGCGATGGATGTTCTGGCACCGGGTATTGGTGAAATCATTGGTGGTTCCCAGCGTGAAGAACGTTTGGATATGCTGGATCAGCGTATGGAAGAGATGGGGCTGAATAAGGAAGATTACTGGTGGTATCGTGATCTGCGCCGTTATGGCACTGTTCCTCATTCTGGTTTCGGTCTGGGTTTTGAGCGTCTGGTCGCTTATGTCACCGGAGTGTCAAACGTACGTGATGTTATTCCATTCCCACGCACGCCAAGAAACGCAAGTTTCTAATGAATCAGCTCAATAAATAAGCAAAAATCAATCCTGAGAAAAGCCATCGAAAGTTGGCTTTTTTCTTTTTATGGTGCAAAACGTGCGAAAAAAGTTCCCTGAAAATTACACTTTGAAACAGCTATTTTCATTTGGTTACTAATTTCGTGCTTTTGTAGCATTTTGCAGGTGGATTAAATCCATAACGAATGGAACACTGAGCGCAGATTAATAAGACACTTGTTACCCATAAATAGTTCCGAAAATTTTTAGTGTTCTGTTTCTGGAAGTAACAAATGTCTAAAATAACACCAATGAGGGTAATAATAATGAAGCGCAATATTCTTGCAGTGGTAATTCCTGCTCTGCTGGTTGCTGGTACAGCAAACGCAGCTGAGATCTTCAACAAAGACGGCAACAAACTGGATCTGTACGGTAAAGTCGACGTTCGTCATCAGTTTGCAGATAAAAGAAGTGGCGAAGACGGTGATGCTTCTTACGCACGTATCGGTATCAAAGGCGAAACTCAGATTTCTGACCAACTGACTGGTTTTGGTCGTTGGGAATATGAAATGAAAGCTAACGGTTCAGAAACTCAAAGTGGCCAAAATACCAGAACTCGTCTGGCTTTCGCGGGTCTGAAGTTCGCTAACTACGGCTCACTGGATTACGGTCGTAACTACGGCGTAAACTATGACGTTAACGCATGGACTGACGTACTGCCAATCTTCGGCGGTGATTCTATGTCTCAGACTGACCGCTACATGACTGGTCGTTCTACCGGTCTGCTGACTTACCGTAACACTGATTTCTTCGGTCTGGTTGATGGCCTGAACTTTGCTCTGCAATACCAAGGTCAAAACAGTGTACGTACCAAAAATGAACGCACAGGTGCTGAAGCAAACGGCGACGGTTACGGTTTAGCGGCTACTTATGACGTTGGTTACGGTATCGCTGTGGGTGGTTCTTACGCTAACTCCACTCGCGCAAACGGTGACTGGGTTGATACCACTGCTCATGGTAAACGCGCAGAAGCATGGAACTTGGGGGCTAAATACGACGCTAACAACGTTTACCTAGCAGCTATGTACGGTGAAACTCGCAATATGACTACTAGTGAAGGCATTCATAAACACAATCGTGATGGTTCACCAGACAACTTTGCCGGTATCGCTAACAAAACTCAGAACATCGAATTAGTTGCACAGTATCTATTCTCTGACTTCGGCCTGAAACCATCTCTGGCTTATGTTCAGTCTAAAGGTAAAGATCTAAATCGTAACGATGCTACTAAAGGTTTCAACGCAGATCTGGTTAAATATGTTTCTGTAGGTTCTTACTACTACTTTAACAAAAACCTGTCTACTTACGTTGATTACAAAATCAACCTGCTGGACAAACACGAAGGTGGCGATGCTAACGCTCGCAACGTAGTGGGTCTGGGTCTGACTTACCAGTTCTAATTATTGCCGATAAATCGTTTGAGCTGAAAAGTTCAACCGTTTTAGACTTAGAAAAGCAGCGCTTCGGCGCTGCTTTTTATATTTTATCTTATTGTTTTTTCAATTTCTTTTTCCCACTTCGTAGACTACTTCACAAGATTTTATTCTTTTTGCTACAAGTAGTTGGCAAATCGATTCCTTAAGGTTACCCTGAGCGCCATATCATTTATTTCGAACTCAATTTATTTCGGACTCAACTCTCCAAATTTTGGAATCAAAAAAATGTTTGAAAAAATTACAGCAGCACCTGCCGATCCTATTCTTGGTTTAGCCGACAGTTTCAAAGCCGACCCCCGCGAAAATAAAATCAATCTGGGTATTGGTGTCTATAAAGATGAAACCGGTAAAACGCCTGTCCTGACCACCGTTAAAAAAGCAGAAAAATTCCTGCTGGAAAACGAAACCACAAAAAATTATCTGGCGATTAGCGGGTTACCGGAATTTGGTCGTGTGACTCAGGAACTGCTGTTTGGTCCTAACAGCGCTATCGTTACTGACAAACGTGCACGTACTGTACAAAGCCCAGGCGGAACAGGCGCCCTGCGCACCGCCGCTGATTTTATCGCTAAACAAACCAACGCCAAACGTGTTTGGATCAGCAACCCAACCTGGCCAAACCATAAAGGTGTCTTCGCCAGTGCGGGCTTAGAGATCCGTGAATATAATTATTACAATGCCGAAAAACACGCACTGGATTTCGAAGGAATGCTGGCAAGCCTGTCTGAAGCACAGGCAGGTGATGTGGTTCTGCTGCACGGCTGCTGCCATAACCCGACCGGTATCGACCCGACGGCTGAACAGTGGCAGAAACTGGCCGATTTATCTGCGGCAAATGGTTGGTTACCAGTGTTCGATTTCGCTTATCAGGGCTTTGCCAAAGGTCTGGACGAAGATGCCGAAGGCTTGCGCATTTTTACCAAAAATCACAATGAATTGATTGTTGCCAGCTCTTATTCCAAAAACTTTGGCCTGTACAATGAGCGTGTCGGTGCCTGTACTATTGTTGCATCAGACAGCGATACCGCAGAAAGAGCCTTCAGTCAGGCGAAATCCATTGTTCGTACCAACTACTCTAACCCACCGGCTCACGGTGCATCTGTTGTGACAACCATCCTGTCCAACGAAGAATTGAAAGCAGAATGGGTGCAGGAATTAGCAACCATGCGTGAACGCATCCAGCGTATGCGCCAGTTGTTTGTGAACACCCTGCAAGAAAAAGGCGCAAAACAAGACTTTAGTTTCATTATTGCTCAAAATGGCATGTTCTCATTCAGCGGCTTAACAAAAGAACAAGTCGAGCGCCTGCGTGCAGAGTACGGCATTTATGCGGTCAGCTCCGGTCGCATTAACGTGGCCGGTCTGACACTGGAGAACATGGTTCCTTTGTGTGAAGCTATTGTTGCTGTGCTTTAATTCTGCTCGATACAGAGTCTTTACTGAAGACATAATCCTCACTAATACCAAAGCCGCTTTAAGCGGCTTTTTTCTTTCCTATCTTCAGACCCTGAAGTAAAAAATTTATTGATTAGATTTCATTGATCAGTTTTGCAAAAAAGGATTCGTTTTTCGTTCATAACCCAGTGTTGACATTGGCCCATGTCCGGGAATGAATTGATAATCATCTTCCAAAGGCAGTATTTTCTCTTTGATCGATTGGATCAATTCCTCGTAATTTCCGCCCGGCAGATCGGTGCGGCCAATACTGCCTTTGAACAGAACATCCCCCGCTGAGATTAGTTTGTCTGCATGATTAACAAGAACAATATGGCCCGGTGTATGTCCGGGGCAATGTAAAACAGAAAGCTGGATTTTACCGATTTTCAATGTATCCCCTTCATTCAACCAACGCTCAGGGGTAAATGATGGACACTCTTCCACACCAAACATCTGGCATTGAACCTCTAACGCTTCGATCCAAAAGGCATCGCCCTGATGTGGCCCATGAACCGGCACATTAAAATGTGTGGCAACCGCAACGGTTGCACCAACATGATCAAAATGACCGTGTGTCAGCAGAATTTGGGTTAGTTTTAATCCTCGTTGCTCTATTTCGGCAATCAGTTTTTCAGCTTCACCGCCGGGATCAACAATTGCAGCCTCCAGAGTTTCTTCACACCAAATCAGCGTACAATTCTGCATCGCAACGGTGACCGGCATAATGTGGTATTTCATTATATTGTTACGCTCCACAAT
This sequence comes from Enterobacteriaceae bacterium, assembly GCA_031253755.1. Classification (GTDB taxonomy): domain Bacteria; phylum Pseudomonadota; class Gammaproteobacteria; order Enterobacterales; family Enterobacteriaceae; genus Xenorhabdus. Next base: position 73,510 of record JAIRVT010000075.1, on the reverse strand, counting down.
CAATATATCGAGGGTATTAAGATTACCACTTCCTGACTGGTCCTGTATCAATATGAATAAAATTACTTTTTGGATAAAACCCAACGCCGCCCGCACTCATCTTTAATGCCGCTTTATGAATATGTGCTAATTGCACGCCGTCAATGTAAAAATCCATTGCCTGACCGAGTGTATGATAACTGTGCTTTGCCACCCCCTTACTCTTGTGGCGCAACATCTCATTGGTATTTAACGAACGATATCCTGACACTAATTGAACACATTTATTTATTCCCATCAGCATTTGTAATAAATAAATCTGATCAAACAACTTTGGATCAATAGCTTTAATTTCATTTTTGCGATAATCACGGAATAAATAATTCAGACGGGTAAGTTCAGATTTATTATAGTGATGACCATTAAAAAATTCGGCTTTAATTGTTTCTCCTGTATGAAGATTATCTATATGCAGACTTCTGGGACGTGGTGTGGTCAATGAAGATAATGCCCGATGAGAGAATAGCCCAATTCCCATTGCAGCCAAACCGATGCCGAGCCACTTACGACGGCTGTGATCAATATTATTCATGTTTTATGCCCTGCTTTTCTACCCATCGTCTTTCAAGCTGCCGACTCGAAATCCATAAGGTATATGCTTTGTAGATAGATTTAAAAGTATATTAACAATTGCATTTAATCAATTAACAATACAGAAACAATCAGCCTGTGCTTTTACTGTTTTTGTATATTATCGTAAACTTTATTGTGGTTATTCAAGCCTAGATTTACATAATACAACTGATATATCCGTGTAACTCAGGTAAAGTGGCAACCTGAAAGACGCGGACATATTAAACAAAATTAAAATATTTATTTGGGATTAATACAAGGTATTATTTGTTTGAATCAGGTTAATTTCAGCAGAAATAGGAAATAATGAGAAGGAGATCGAAAAATGATAAAAAAGAAGAGAAAAAAAGAAAAAGCAGTGAAGTATAAAAATCCTTATTCCCCACTGCTTATACCCATCGTCTTTCAAGTTGTTTCTTTGCTGGCTGTCAGTGAGTCACGCACGGTTGCCAAAACTTGAGAGACAAGTTCAGATTTTTGTCTGGCATTTACATCGTATTCATAAATATCGGCACGATACTGGGGTTTTCCTTCTTCATCAACCCAAGCGGTTTGATAATAAAGAAATACGGGGATCCTTTTCGGTATATTTACATAAGTTGTTTTCCATGTTTTCAAGGTGTTATTGACTCGCCCTTCATTCCAACCCGCATTGCCCAATAACATATTTGCCAATTCAGGTGCTTTATTAACACGCACACAACCAGAACTAATCGCTCTCATTTCACGGCTAAATGCAGCTTTATTTGGCGTATCATGCAGATATATTGCCTCTGAATTCGGCATATTAAATTTAAATCTGCCTAATGAATTAGTCGGCCCCGGAGCTTGCCTGATCCGATAAGGGAAATTACCGGGTGTTATTTCTCCCCAATTAATCGATGACGGATTGATGGCAGTGGCATCATTACTCCAACTGGAAAAAACCGTGTAGCCACGACTACTAAAATAATTAGGATCGCGCATTGCCCTTGGTGCGATATCTTTACGCGTCATACTCACGGGAACTGTCCAGGGAGGATTAATCACCACATTATTCAGTTCACTGCTCATAATCGGTGTTTTTCGGCTTGGACGTCCAACAGCGACTTTAGAACTCAGTACTTCTTTACCATCTAAATAATAAAGCAACGAGTAATTCGGAATATTCACTAAAATCGCGGTAGAGTGTTCCTCAGGAATAATACGCAATCGCTGCATATTCAAGGCCATAATCCGGGCGCGCGTTTTTGGTGTAGTATTCAACCATACCTTTGTTGCCTGCCCAATCACACCATCAGCAAGCAGCCCATGTAAAGACTGAAAACGTTTTACAGCAGCGACCAACTCTTGGTTATACAACTGGTTTTCAGCTTTGACCGCTGACGGCTCCAAATAACCGGAACGAATGAGAATATTGCGCAATTCCATGACATTTTTATTATTTTGCCCCGGTCTTAATGTTTCTTTCATCAAAAATTCAGGCCACGGTTGCGTATCCGACAATTGTTTTAACATCTCACTACGCATATTTTCGTACATTGAGTGGTTAGGTAACAATGCCAGAATATAATCATTCAGGCTATTATCCTTAATATGCTGTTGCCATTTATCAATTGAATCGGATGGAGGAGCGGCAAGCGTATAAGTATTTTGTCTATATAACCAAGATTCTCCTTTATTATTAAGATTATTAATAAAATGAAGATAACCTAACATGGCATCTGATAGAACAATATCCTGTTCCATCGCACTTAATTCAGGAGAATTAAGTTGTAAAAGCCATTTACTGAATTGAGGTTGAACCCCAGCTAGCGACAAATCAACCAATTGCTTTTTAAAATTTTGTACGGCCTTTTTATCCTGCCATAATGGCTGAATATTATTTGCCGAATATAACCGGAATAATTGTTCGGTATATATCGGTTTTATTTGTTTAGATAATAGTTCCTGTAATTCCCGCTTACTTTCCTTAGCAGAAAGAGCCGGAGATTCAGGTGTCACCTGAGCCGATACAATATGAGTATTGGCTCTTTTTTCCCCAGATAATTGCAGGGTATCGTTTGTTGCCATCCCATTTTGTTGGCTGGCAAAAGCGCCCTCTGATACTGCTAACGCACTACAGATAAAAGAGATTTTCAGTAACTTTACCGTATTATTTGGCATAAGAGCTCACCTCGCTTTTTATCCACGCCCCCTCTTTTTCAGAGGTAACAAATTCGCCGACTGTATTATTATCAGCCTTGGCACGGTACATGAAATTTACTGGGTATATCTGACTAATTAATGACTTATTTTAATTATCGCTGGATCTATTTATCTGAAGAGAATAGTAGTAATTATATACATAATTACTCATTAAAACAGAAAGCGCCTCAATTATATCCAATTACATGAGATAAAAGAAAATTTTCGCTATAATAAATTAGCTTATGCTAATTATAAAAAAGAAAAGGTGCTTAAAGCACCTTTAATTAGAAGTAAACCTAATATCCATTCAGGTTAATACTCAGATCCAGTGACAACTTCTTCACCAAATCGTCCTGCTTTGGGCAAAGGTTGATAGGAAGAATTTGATGCTCTTAAAATACGGATCCCTCGGATATTTAATTCACGGGCTGCCGAAATATCGGTATCTGCATCTCCATAATAAATTTTCAATTGATTGTCTTTCATCCAACTAATTTTATTATTTTTACCTGGCTCATCACCGGCAAAAATGACTGGGTTCATTTTATCAGCAGGAATATGGAGCGCTTCCTGCAAATATTGGCTCACTTTTTCTGTTTTTGTTTTCGTTCTCCCTGTGATGAAGTAGATATTATCTCCACGTTTCAGGTGCATCTGTACCAATTTGATACCCGCCTGTTTCGGCAAACTGAATTTATCCCATTCATTATTCATTTTTTGCCAAAATTCCGAATTTTCCAGATAACTGTTGTCATTCGGGGAATATTCCAGTTTGCCACGATAAAAGCCGGGGCTGGAAAACAATACCGTATCATCAATATCAAATCCGACCGCCATAGGTGGCTGGTTCTGCAAACTTCTCTCAATCTGTTCTACAGAAACCCAATGGACCGCCTGACGTTGAGAAAGCTCTATCGCCGTAACACCTGAACTCACTTGTTCCGGCATCTGTATTTTTGCCTGAACTGTGCTACTTAAGCTAACAGCAAGCACGATTGCACTAAATACTAACTTCACTTTACGCATCGTTTTTCCTTCTTATATCCGGGTTACAAAATTGAAGTAATAATACTTAAAGACGAGTCAAACAAATACATTGTAGTCATAACAAATTACAAAGCCGTCACTGAATTTGGTGGCGGCTTTAATAGATTAATCTGAAAAAGAATTATCCTCAGAATATCGCTTGAGCTTGTTCTTCTCGCTGTTCCGGCGTGTTGGCTTCCTGTCCAAAGCCCCGCAATCCAACAACATGTACATGTTCCTGATTGTTGAAGATTTTGCGTACCAGCTTATAAGTCGTTCCTTTTTCCGGGCTGATATTTTCCGGTGCAGCAATAATCAGCTGCATTTGCAAGCGCTCACATAACTCAAACAGCGTCGCAATAGATTTCGCATCCAGACGCGCCGCTTCATCAAGGAACAACAAACGGCATGGCGAGATATCTTTACCACGCAGACGGCTGGATTCTTCTTCCCAACTCTGCACCACCATCACCAGAATAGACATCCCCGTACCAATTGCTTCGCCGGTAGAAAGCGCCCCGCTTTCGGCTTTTAACCAGCCATCGGAACCACGATTCACCTCAACATCTAATTCAAGGTAATTACGGTAATCCAGTAATTCTTCACCAATCGTCTGAGGCAAACGCTGCCCCATATCCATTTGTGGATTCAGGCGCTGGTAGAGTTTAGCCATTGCCTCAGAAAAGGTCAGGCGCTGGCTGTTAAACAGATCCTGATGCTGCTCCTGCTGCTCCGAAAGTACATTCAGCAACACTGCGTGACTTTCACGCACATTGACATTCAGACGAACGCCCCCGACCTGACCGAAAGCGACGGTTTGCAATCCCTGATTCAACATGCGGATGCGGTTCTGTTCACGCTGAATGGTTTTACGAATGATATTCGCCACACTTTTGGCGCTGATGGCTAATTTTTGCTCACGTGCTGTCAGTTCTTCGGTTAAACGAGCCAGTTCAATTTCCATTTGTTCAATGGCATCAACCGGATCATCCGTGCGAATGATGTCCTGACGAATACGCTCACGCAGATGTTGATACACCGCCACAAAGAATTGGATCTTACGCTCAGGACGTTTCGGATCTTCTGATAACCGCAACGCATCACGCAGGTGTTCATTATCCGCCACCGCCAAACGCAGCGCCCCCAACGCCTTATCCGACATGGAACGCAACGCATCTCCATCCATATAGGCCAGTTCACGGCGATGGAGACGGCGCTCGACACCATTGTCTTTCACCATCCGCATCACGGCACACCAGCCCGCTTTGGACGACACCACTTGCTCACGTTTCTGGTAGTAATCACGTTCTGATTTGCGCAGTTTCTTCTGGAGGTTCTCCATTTCGGCTTCGCAGAATGCGATCTGTTTCTCAAGCTGATTGATGCGGGAACGGTTAGTTTGCACGGCTGCATGAAGCTGATCACGACGCTCACGGGCGCGGGTTTCTGCATTGGCATCCGCCTGAACGCCAATGTCTTTCATCTCCTGCTCAAGTTCTTTCAACATGTCCTGTTTGGTGTCATAAGAACTTTTCAGCGATGCCAATACCTGATTGAACTGCACATATTGTGCCTGTTGCTGGCGCAATTGGTCACGGGCGCGGCTGCGATCTGATTCTGCATGTTCAAGACGCTGGCGCAATTTGTCGTTCAGATCACTATTTTCACTGAGCATTCCCGCTGAATCGCTGTAGCTGAAATGTGCACGGCGCTGTACGATTTCGGTCAGCGCAAAAGCCTGCTGTTTAGCCGTAATCTGGCTGTGTTTCACGTCTGCATAATCCTGCTGTAGCTGTTCGTGCTGTTGCGGATCACTTTGCAGGACAGAAACCAACGGCTCCAGTTTGTTCAGCGCATGGCCATGCTGCTGTAAGAAACGTGCTGCGTCTTGCGCTTCGCTCATTTCTTCACGCACCGTTTCCACCCGGTCAATCAAGGTTTCATCCAGCAAAATCGCTATTTGCGGGATCAAACGGTTCAATGTGGACAGGCTCTCTTTAGTCTGGACCAGTTTTTGTTGGTGCTGTTGCGTCTGAGACTCAAACTGTGACAGTTCCCGTTCCAGTTCAGTACGGCGCGAATTCAGGCTGCGGATTTCAGCTTCCGGGTCGTTATCGAATGCCACGGATAAATGCTTACCGACAAAACGGCTGAGGGCCTGATGCGAGCGCTGGATTTTCTGCACATCAAATGAGAGCGTTGCATAGCGTTCCGCCAACGAATCGCGCTCCAGATTGAGCGCTTCAAGGCGGTTCTCTCGTGCCGCCCGACCAAACAGCGGCACTTCCGGATAACGGGAATAACGCCACTGGCGTTCGGAGGATTTGACCAGAACCGCATTATCCTGCTCTTCAAAATGGAACACGCTGTCATCAAAGGATTGCGGGTCACCCTCAATCAAATAGAGATCTTCAGGGCAATCATCCAACGCATCCAGATAAGAGCGTACCAATGAGAGATCGGGCACAACAATCGCGTGACGTGCCGGGCCATACAGAGCGGAGAAATAAGGCGCATCATCAATCGTGATATCGTCATAAATTTCTGACAACAAAACGCCACCAAAACGCTCTGCCAGCGCCAACAGCCGGCTGTCTTCTGCGCCACTTGGCTGACTCAGGCGCTCGATCTGTTTTTCAAGCTCACGTTTTTGTGCTGCCACATCATCGCGTTCAACCGTGATTTCACGTTCCTGCTCCAGCAGTTGCTGCATATATTCCGTGACATCATTGCTGTTTTCGAACGTTTCACCACTCTGCTCACAAAGCTGGCTCAGCGTTTCCTGTGCAGACAACCAGACAGGTGCCCGTGCTGTCAGCTCCTGAATTTTCTGTTTGAGTTGAGCCAGTTCCTGACGCATCTGGATACGACGCTCGCCACTTTCATTCGCGCTCACACTCAGTTCTTCCAACTGAGCGTCTAATTCACCCTGCAAAACTTCCAGATCTTCGGCCTGATATTGCTGGTGATGGCGTTTACAGAACTCTTCCAGCAAGCGCTCCGCATTTTGTTGGCTGCTCAGGCGCTGTTCCAGTTCCGCCAACTGGATACGCAACGGTTGCACACGGGAGGCCAAATGCCGCTGGGATGACCATTCGCGTAGCACGTCACGCGCACTTTGCCATGCTTCGCTGCGGCTGACTTCACCGACGATATTTTTCACCAGCTGATAAGCCTGTTCGAACTGGCTGTGAGCGGCATCGGCCACACTCAGTTTTTGCTCCAGCGCCAACAGCGATTCAGTTGCCTGTTGCTCTTTCGCCTGATAGGTTTCCTGCCACTCGTCGGCATTTTCTATCGACAGTTCCGGCAGCTGGCACAGTTCACGGGCACGTTCCAGCGCCTGTAATGCCTGCTGATATTGGATGGCGCGGGTTTGTTGCACATCCAACGCCTGCTGGTAATCCGCAAGCTGGCTTTTGAGCTCGTCAACTTCCTGTTCCGCGGCTTCAGCAATTGCCTCGTATTCTGCCTGTTGCTCTTTCGCCTCTTCGACAACTTCCGTCTGTTCTTCCAACCGGTAAGTCAGTTCTTCAACATCTGCCTGATAGCGATCAATTTTTTCCTGCTGACGAAGCGCGGTCTGAACCAGATTCAGATGGTCGCTGGCGGCCTGATAATCCATCTCCAGATCAGACGAAGTACCGCTTTGCTCTGTCAGTTCCCGCGCCATTTCAACATGACGATATTGTTCAGTGACTAACTGGCGACGGCTGCCGAATAATTCACTGCGCAAAGCCAGTGCTTCATCCAAATGAACGCGGCGCTCATTGGCATGGCGCATATAATCGGCAGAAACATACGCCGTTGCTTCGGTAATCAGGTGCTTAAACAGGTCACGGTCAGATTGCGTGACACGGATAGCTTCCAGTGTGATACGGTTTTCGCGCAGTGCCGCTTCCATATCCTGAAAGGCTTTTCTGACACCGCTATTTTCCGGCAACAGATAATCACGTAACGAGCGGGTAATGGCGCTGGAAATCCCGCCGTACAGTGAGGCTTCAATCAGACGGTAAAATTTGCTGCGATCACTGGCTGAACGCAGGCGTTTCGGGATCACGCCTAAATCAAACATCAGGGCATGATAGTCAGTAATGGAGTTGAATTGCTTGAACTGCACGCCTTCTATTTCATCAAGGCGCTCTTTCAGTTCATTTAATGGCAATACCCGCGCCTGACGTTCGCTGATATTTTCAGTTAATAGCTGTGTCGGCTGAATTGAGGCAGGCACGCCCTGAATCATAAATGGTTTGATATCCACTTTGCGATCACGCCCGGCTATCTGCTGCAAACGAACGCCCGCAATAATGCGCTGATGGCGGGAGTTCACCACGTCCAGCGTGGAATAACAGACCCCTGCACGCAATTTACCGTGCAAACCTTTATCACGGGAACCGCTGGTTGCACCTGCTTCGGTTGTATTGCGGAAATGCAGCAGGGTTAAATCGGGGATCAATGCGGTGACAAAGGCTGCCATCGTCGTGGATTTACCCGCACCGTTACCGCCGGATAACGTCGTGACCAGTTCGTCAAGATCAAACGTTCTGGCAAAAAAGCCGTTCCAGTTAACCAGTGTCAGCGAGCGAAATTTACCGCGTTCAATCATGACTGTTCTTCCTCCGCATCGGCTGCTGAATGCCCTGATGCTTCATCGTTTTCGTTGCTTTCCTGTAATAAACGGCTTTCCTGCGATAAACTGCTTTCCACCAACATCGCCTCCCCATCACGGATCATCCGTAACTGAGCCTCGCGTGGATCATCACCGCTGCGTACATCGGCACCGAAACGGAATGCCGCTTCGGTGATGGTGAATTTATTACCTGGGGTTTTAAAATGATCGCTTTGCAGAAAATAGACCATGCCCAAACGGCGCAAGCGATTCAGGGAAGTGCGGGCTTTTTCCTGCAATTTTTGTTTATCCAAATCGGAACCGGTTGAGCGTTGGTTAACCAGTTTCATCAGCTTGTTTTCATCCGCCAATGACAACAGCTCTTCATACAGTTCCTGAAACGTAAATATGCCCTGATTGGACAAACGCTCCGGGCTGAGATAGAGGTAACACAGTATTTTACCGATCATCATGTCCAGTTCAGATAAAACTGAGCGGGCGATCAGCGTGTTTGAGCGCGGACGCAGGTAGAAAAAGCCTTCCGGCGCGCGGATTAATTCCACGTTATAACGTGTGTAAAAGGTTTCCAGTTCTGCCTGAAAATCCATCAAGAAAGCGTGATTATCGAGATCGTCTATACCAATATGACGCCCTGAACGAAGCTGGCTGTCTAATTCTGGAAAAAGTGTATTGGATAATGCCTGAGCCAGTTTAACTGGCATAAATTGTTCAATATGTGTCGATGACATGTGCCTGCACCTTGGCTCCGTAATCATTAATCGCTAACCATTCCGCTGGTAATCCAGAGAAATCGGCTTCTGCAACGCCCAACCGTACTGCTTGATCCACCAGAATCCGCGCGATATCAAAATGACGTTTGCGCGGGTACTGGATGAGGTAGTCGCGCAGTACCGCCCCCAAATCCAGCGGGAGTTTAGCCTGTTGATAAATTGCCAGTGCCTGTTCCACCATCTCCGCCAGTTGTTCATGGATCTCATTAAATTCTTCGTATTCCATTTCCGGGGGCAGTTCCCCCATGACCTCTTCACTACGCAGAGCCAGTTCTTCATCACGCATATCCAACAGACGATCCGCATTCGCAACGGTCAGTACCCACGGGTTATCAAGATAATGTTGGAGAGATTGGCGAAGACGCTGGGCAAAAATGCGATTTTTATCCATATCAATGGCTGTTCGGATAAATTTATGGACATGACGGTCGTAACCTATCCAAAGGTCAATCGCCTGTTGTCCCCAGCTAATAATGCGGTCAAGTTTGTTTTGCAGATCAAAAACCAGCTTATCCACCAGCTCAGAACCGCCGTTCGTCATATTCGCATCCTGCACCCGCAGCAAATTGGCCTGCAATTTGTCACCGGCGGCCTCCAGCGTGTCCTGAAGCTCCCGCAGAGTGCCTGAGGTTTCGGATAATAACTGTTCACAATTCGCAATAGCTGCCTGCCAATCCTGATTGAGCAATGCGGCAATATCGGTTTTTACGCTGTTTTGCTGCTCATCCATGATGCGTTGTGACATATCAATGCTGTCAAAAATTTCCGCTACGGAATATTTGAGGGGAGCAAACACATGACGATGCCAATGGAATTCATCACCTCCCTCTTCGGCAGCTTCGGCCGCACGTTGCAGCTCACTGGCAACAATGGAAAGCTGCATGGAAAGGCGTAAAGTGGAAAACTCTCGCTGGCGGATGTAATAATCGCTGATGCCAATACCGAGTGGTGTCAGACGGTAGATGGCGCTGCCGTCCGCCAATTCGCTGGTAAAACGATTGAGCAGCTTTTGCCGCACCATATCATTAATGGCATTGTTTGCCCTGACAGCCACCGCTTCTGAAGTCTGCTCAAAACCTTTACACACTTCCCGGAAAGCATCAACCAGTTCGCTTTCACTCATTTCGCCATCAAGACGTTCACTGTTTAGTACGGCAATTGCCATTAAAAAAGCCAACCGCTCTGGTGGCAAGGAAATGGAAAAATCATTCTTTCTGGCCCAGGACACAAGTTCAGGAACAGTCTGGGAATATTCACTCATAATTCGCTCTTTAAGTAGGCTTGCGTGCCATTACATGAATGTAGCGCCCAAGGCTGATATAAGGCTCTAGTCTGCAATAACGCTGTTCGAGTTCAAGCAGCGCCGGAAAATCTGTATTTTGCAATTGGCGGCTTTGTAAGTAGTCGTGAAAAACCCTGACGCCTGTTTTACCGGTTATTTCCATATTGAGTTCAACGAGCCATTGATAGACCTGTTCAGGTATTAATGGATTCTGCGGCGATAAAGAACGCTTGCGGCGGCGCTGAATATTGGGTGTCGCCAGATGAAAATTGCCTAAAATCGCATTGCGCATCACTAAACCATTCGCATTATAAAACATGAGGGAGAGAGCACCACCGGGTGTTATTATATCGCCCAATATTTCTATCGCATCTTTTTGTTCAGTGAGCCATTCCAATACGGCATGGAATAAAATTAAATCAACCGGTTGTTCAATATATCGGTGAATTTCCTGTACCGGGCTTTGAATAAATTGCATCTGATGAAGAACACCGCGCTCTTCTGCATTGTTTTTGGCTCGTTGGATCATTTCTTCAGAGAGATCGCATAATATAACCTGATGGCCTAATTCAGCTAATTGGCAAGCCATATTTCCTTCGCCGCCTCCGGCATCCAAAATACGCAATGGACGTTGAGGCAAATGGTTCAGCAATTCGTTGATATCCTGCCAGACGACGGCCTGCCTGATTTTACCTTTGGTTGTGCCGTAAATATTACGCGAAAATTTGTCTGCAATATCATCGAAATTGCGATCCTGCATGAAAAACGCCTCATTTATAAACTAATCTTAACGTATCTATCGCCGATGGGTTTTAGCCAAAATAGATTTCAGCCAAAACTGAAGAAGCCTTGATGCCGTCTATCACTCTTTTTAATAGTGTTATTTTGGCACAATAATGCGTAAATTCACTACTTTTACTCCTGAATTTACCTCTGTGCGATGATAATTCCATCAGAGTAAGGTTACGTGATGTTATTTCTGTTAAAAAAATACATCGGAGCGCTATTAATGCCGCTCCCTCTTATCATTTTGATCGCGTTGATTGCTCTGCTCTTACTGTGGTTTACCCGATGGCAAAAAACCGGAAAGACCGTGCTTTCATTAAGCTGGCTTGCACTGCTTTTATTGAGTATACAACCTGTTGCCGACAAATTATTACTTCCGGTTGAAGGGAGATATGCCCAACGTTATGAGCCTGATACGGTACATACGCCGCCGGTAAAATACATCGTTGTTCTTGGTGGCGGCTTCACTTATAACCCAGAGTGGGCGCCCAGTGCCAATCTTATCAGTAACAGCTTGCCCAGAGTCGCGGAAGGTATTCGGTTATACCGACTAAACCCCGGCGCTAAAATGATTTTTACCGGCGGTAAAGGCGTTAATTCCATCAGCAGCGCAGAAATCGCCGCTATGGTAGCACAATCTCTGGGAGTTCCCGTAACAGACACGCTGGCACTAAAAAAACCGCTGGATACTGAAGAAGAAGCGGCCGAAGTTGAAAATATCGTCGGGCAGCAATCTTTTATTCTGGTCACATCTGCAAACCATATGTCACGTGCCGTTAAATTTTTTGAGCAACGCGGTATGCACCCGATTCCCGGCCCGGCAAATCAATTGGCGGTAACAACGCCGCTGTATAGCTGGGAAAAGTATGTTCCATCACCTTATTATCTTTCCCATACAGAACGGGCCTGGTATGAATCGCTGGGAAGAATCTGGCAATCAACCAAGCCTTCCCGTTCAGAAAAAGAGCACGAAAAAGCTGACGGTTCTCGGTAAAAAGCAACAGCGTCAGGAAACATGTTACGAAATGCTGAACTTATATCGCCCCGCGACGCGGGGCGATACCAACGATGGGTATAAATGCTTTATTGAACAATCAGAATTCGGCAAACGCTTTTCTGGCGGCTTCCAGATCTTCGGGTGTATCTACACCAACTCCCGGTGTCTGTAGCGCTTTTGCGACATGAATTTTTTCTCCATACCACAATACCCGTAACTGTTCGAGCATTTCGATACTTTCCAGCGGGCTGGGTGACCACTGCACATAACGACGGATAAACCCGGCTCTGTAAGCATAAATGCCGATATGGCGCAGGAAATTATCGCCGATGGTCTCTTTAGAGTGGATAAAACGATCACGCTCCCACGGGATCGTGGCACGGGAAAAGTAAAGGGCATAACCCTGCGCATCCATAACAACTTTTACCGCATTGGGATTGAAGGCTTCTTCCGCATCCTGAATCTGTACCGCAAGTGTCGCCATTCCTGCATCACTTCCGGCGAGATTATCAGCGACTTGCTTGATGATCTGCTCAGGAATAAGGGGTTCATCGCCCTGAACATTCACGATAATTTCATCATCGGCAAATTGGTATTTGTCGATCACTTCCGCCAAACGCTCTGTACCTGAATGATGATGCTCGCTGGTCATACAGGCTTCGCCACCTGATGCTGTGACTGCATCAAAAACCGCCTGATTATCTGTTGCAACAATCACACGATTAGCGCCTGAACGGATAGCACGTTCCATCACCCGCACAATCATGGGTTTACCGTGGATATCCGCTAACGGTTTGCCGGGTAAACGTGAGGAAGCAAAACGGGCAGGAATAATGACAGTAAACATAAATTATTTCTTTTCCTCTGCCAACAGAGCACGTGCTTCATGTTCCAACAGCACAGGAATGCCATCACGGAAAGGAAAAGCAAGACGATCAAATTTGCAAATCAATTCAAAGTTTTCTTTATCGTAGCTGAGTTTGCCATGACATACGGGACAAGCGATGATTTCGAGTAAACGGTGATCCATACATCCCCCAATGACGGGTTTGAAGTTTAGTTAATACTGCGCAGGATACCACAAGCGATATCCCATCGTTAATTCTGTTCAGGCAGCAAGGCACAAATTTCATTCAGTATTTTTTGCCCTTTATCTTCAGGCAAACAGGCTGAAACCGGTAAATACCACCAATTGGTCTGGGCAAATTGCGCACATTTGACGGCATCTTTTTCTGTCATCAGCAAATTCTGTTCATCATTAACCAACGCCAATAATTGGGCTTTTTCATAGGTTTGATGGTCAGCAAATGCGTGTGTTTTATGCAGAGTTGCACCCAGTTGCCGTAATGTCGCAAAAAATCGCGGTGGATGACCAATGCCTGCCATCGCAACACCATTCGGTATATCGCTGACTTTGCGGGTTTCACCCGTCAACAGATTAACCATCAATTCCCCATGTAATGTCATGGGCAGTTCACCTGCTTGTGGCGTTCCGCCGTTAACGATAATGGTATTGACCGTGTTTAAACGGCCCGATAACTCCCGCATCGGACCTGCCGGTAACCAGCAGCCATTACCAAAACGACGAATGCCATCAATCACCACGATTTCATAATCACGTTGTAAAGCATAATGTTGCAAACCATCGTCTGTGATAACGATATCAACAGGAAAATGGGCTAATAACATTTTCACCGCATCGGCACGCTTTGGCGCTACCGCCACGGGCACACCTGTACGACGGTGGATTAAAACCGGCTCATCTCCCGCCTGTGCGGTCATCACTTCATCCGTGACCAATAAAGGATAATGGTCAGATTTTCCGCCATAACCACGGGAAACCACACCAACCCGATAGCCTTTCTGCTGAAGTTGTTCTACCAGCCAGATAACCACCGGCGTTTTACCATTACCGCCAGCAGTTAAATTTCCGACTACCACGACAGGAACAGGCGCTTTCCACACACGTAATAACCCTAACCTGTAACTGAGTTTACGCAGGCCATTTATCAGCCCATAAAGGGCTGATAGTGGTAAGAGCAGGATGTAAAGCCACGAATGGCCTGACCAAATACGCTCAATCATTGGCCGAATTGCATCCGATGTAATTGCGCATAGGCGCCATTTTTTTCCAACAGAATTGAGTGATTGCCTCTTTCGATAATATTGCCATCTTCAATGACAATAATTTCATCCGCACTCTCAATAGTAGAAAGGCGGTGAGCAATAACCAGTGACGTTCTGTTTTTCTGCAATTCATCCAGCGCAGCCTGAATAGCGCGTTCAGATTCTGTATCCAGTGCGGAAGTTGCTTCATCCAGAATCAGGATCGGCGAATCGCGTAATAAAGCACGGGCGATAGCAATACGCTGACGTTGCCCACCTGAAAGCAACACGCCATTTTCACCAATCATGGTATCAAGGCCATTATCCAGTTTCTTGATAAAGTCCATTGCGTAGGCCATTTCTGCCGCATGTTCGATTTCGGCCCGGCTGAATTGCCCTTCACTGGCATAAGCGATGTTATTGGCAACCGTATCATTGAACAAATGCACGTTTTGCGATACCAGTGCGATTTGATTACGCAAAGAAGCCAATGTGTATTCACGCAGGTCATAACCATCCAGCAAAATCGCGCCTTGATTGATGTCATAAAAACGAGTGAGCAGGCTGGCAATGGTTGATTTTCCTGAACCGGAACGCCCGACCAAAGCAATGGTTTTGCCCTCAGGGATGGTCATGGAAATATTTTTCAGTGCAGGTTGTTCTTTGGTTGGATAGCAGAAAGTCACATCGCGGAATTCAAGGTTACCTTTCGCTTTTTTCACTTCCCGCTTGCCTTCATCTTTCTCCTGCTCCATATCCAGAATAGCGAATAAAGTCTGACAGGCTGCCATTCCACGCTGGAACTGTGCGTTAACATTGGTCAATGATTTTAATGGGCGCATTAAAGCAATCATGGATGAGAACACAACGGTGATTTTACCCGCAGTCAAGGCGCCCATAATTTCGGGAAAACTCGCTGCATACAGAATAAATGCTAATGCAAATGAAGCGATAAGTTGAATAATCGGGTTTGAAATTGAATCCGCAGTGACCATTTTCATGCCCTGCTGACGCATATGGTTACTGACTTTATTAAAACGTTCTGTTTCGACTTTCTGACCACCGAAGATTAATACTTCTTTGTGCCCTTTCAGCATTTGCTCTGCACTCGTCGTCACCATTCCCATGCTGTTTTGCATGTTTTTACTGATGCGGCGGAAACGGACAGACACAAGGCGGATAACACCCGCAACAATCGGCGCAATGACGATCAGGATCAGGGATAATTCCCAGCTGTAGTAGAACATCAACGTAAACAAACCAATAATCGATGCCCCTTCCCTGACA
Source organism: Enterobacteriaceae bacterium (assembly GCA_031253755.1). GTDB lineage: Bacteria > Pseudomonadota > Gammaproteobacteria > Enterobacterales > Enterobacteriaceae > Xenorhabdus. The sequence continues at coordinate 57,845 of JAIRVT010000075.1, read as the reverse complement.
ACGGTAACCAGAGCACCAGAGGAAGAAGAGGCAACCTGCTCAGAATCGTAGGTAATACGCGAAAGCAATGTTCCTGTTGATTGTTGATCAAAAAAGGCGACTGGCATCCCCATCATATGGTTGAACAAACCACGACGCATTTGCATAACCACTTTGCCGGATACCCAAGAGATACAATAATCTGATATAAAACCCGATATACCACGCAAAAGCATTAAGCCGATAACCACGATCGGCATCCATTTCAATACACTCAGGTCTGTCTTGCCAAACCCTTCGTCAAGCAAAGGTTTTAACAAGGAAAGCATCAGTGTATCGCCGGCAGCATTTATCACTAACGCCACGGCTGCAACTAACAGCCCGGCCTTAAAGGGTGTGATGTTCGGCCACAATCGGCGAAAGGTTTGCCAAGTAGAAAGGTCTTTATCATTCATTATTGAGTTACCAAAACCAAAAGAAATAGCGGCTTATTCTACTCATGATCAGCGCGAATACCAAACCAGTCGTGATACCATCGTGGCATTAGCTGTTGCCTATATCCGTTTAATTCAATGTGATCATGATAAATATAACCTGTTATCTGGCCTGATACAGCGGTGCTACTCCATTGAATTCCCGCAGTTTTATAACGTTGCCTGACCTTCATTGAAGGCAATCTCCACGGGCTGTAACGGGCAACTGAAACCAGTGCATATTCAGGTTGAACCTTGCGTATCAATGCAGCGGTGGATGAAGTATTGCTCCCATGGTGGGGAACTTGCAAGATTGTTGCATTAATATTTTCTTTTTCAAGATCCAGTAAATGATATTCTCCCTGTTTTTCCAGATCGCCTGTAAGTAATAGACTATATTTGCCATCATCAATGCGAATAACACAAGATTGATTATTACCGACATGCTCTGTTTTCTCTGGTGGCCAGAGCACCTGAAATGTCAGCCCCTGCCAAACCCATTTTTCACCACGGACACAAGTTAGTTGCGTGTGATTAATAGAAGAACTTCGGATTGGAATATCAGGATGTTTTTCCCGCAAATATTCCACACCTCCTGTATGATCCAAATGATCATGACTCAGGATAATTTGTTCGGGTGTTAACCGATGCCAGCGTAAATAAGGCGCAATGACTTTTTCTGCCATACTTCCTGTATCCCAGCGATTGCCGGTATCAAACAGAATGGCTTTTCCTCCTTTATCAATGACAACAGCCAAGCCGTGCCCGACATCCAGCATGGAAAAACGCCATTGAAATCCATCATCCCGCTTGAAATAACAAAAAGTTCCACCGACAGAAATAAATAACAAGCCAATATAAGATTTCCACCAGCCAAGACGCCAAATAATAACAATAAGCCAACCCGCAAAGGTGACGAAAAAAGGAATATGCCCGACTTCAAACCATGATTGATTAAAGGCCGGTAATGGCAACAGCGCAAGTGAGATAGTGTAATCTGCACATTGCCATAGCAGTGATTGAACAAGCTCACTCCACGGTAAGAGGAATGTTAATAGCACCAGCATAATAAGTGGAACGGTCAGAAAAGAAATTATCGGCACCGCCCATAAGTTTGCAATTAATGAAGCAATATTCATTCCCTGAAATAACAGCAGCTGTAACGGTAATAACATCAACAACATTCCCAGTTGCATATGCAGGCCACGTAACCCACTCCACCGCCAGCCATAACGGATTTTTTCAGGTAAAGGTATCCAGTGAAACCAGAATAACAATGCCATGACGGCAAAAAATGAAAGCCAAAAGCTGTCAGAAAGAATGGCGAGTGGATCGAAAAGCAAGATTAATGCCGCACTCCATAACGCCCATTGCCATGAAAAACAAAAATGATTTTTGCAGCGCAAATACAACCAAAGTGTCAAACTTAACATTGCCCGAACCGCCGGGATTCCCCAACCAGAAAGCCAGCCATACAGCATGGCAAATAACCATCCCACAATAAGCGGGAAACGAAACCCTACCCATCTTGCAGGAAAAATGCGTTGAATGCCTCTGGCAAAAAACCAGCCAAATAAACTGGCGATAGCAATATGCAGCCCTGAAATTGCCATTAAATGTGCTATTCCTGTCTGCTGTAACAATAACCGGGTTTGTTTATCCAGCCACGACCGTTCACCAAATGAAAGCGCTAAAGCAACGCCTGCATGTTTCAGTGATTGTATTTCTGGTGCTAATTTATTAATTAATTTTTGTCTTAAATTACAATCTCCATTTAATACATTCGCCTTGATGATTTTACCGTTAAGGGGCTGACGAATAGATAAGGCATAGCGTTGGTTGTCATAACTTCCCTGATTTAATTGGGCATGAACCGGCCTGAGTTTCATGGTGACCTGCCATTTTTGGCCAGCACATAATGGTATTGGTGAATCCCATGACACAGAAGCGTATAGCGCCGGAAATAGATATTTTCCATCGCTTTCAATTAATTTGATCCGATAACGTGGCTTCTCTTCTCGGTCCATTTTATTTTTATCGATTTTATTTAACGTTACGCTATCAATAACAATGGTTGCCGTTCGTGGTGTTTCACTGAAATAAGTTATTTGTTCCAAAATCTGGTGACTATGCCAACACCCCCAAACCAATCCCCATAATAGCAATGAAATAAAACGTGTTGATTTATAGGGAGCAAACCATAAAAAAGTTGCTATACCCGCTAAAATAAATATTGCTGACCACTGAGGTAGCTCAGGGAATAATAAAAGTGGAATGACACCTATCACAATAGCCATCGCAGCTTGATTCAGACTGATAACAGGTAATGATTTTCGGCAAAATATTTTCTGAAAAAATGATGTTAGATAACATCGCTTTTGCCAGATAACGAGAAAAAAAGTAGTGAAAATTAAGATAGCTGACGGCATCCATTTATCTTCCTGCATTAGTATTCATTCACATACGCCATTCACGCAGAGAAGCATATTTGATGCGGTAAACAACTGCCAGTCAGAGAGTTTTTATTTTGGAAACATTTCGCAAATTAATTTCAGGTAAAGAAAGGCTCAACAAAAAAGTGTGAAAGCTATCACAACAGCAAAAACAGCCGAAAGTAAAAAAATGACAAAAATGAATTTGTCAGAAATGAATTTGCCAGAAATAGAAAAAAAGAACGGCACCCTAAGGTGCCGTAGCAATTAAGTAATAACTGTTATCTTAGCTGTTGCCATAGATATTTACGCGGTCACGTAATTCCTTACCGGGTTTAAAGTGCGGAACGTATTTACCGTCCAGCTCAACTTTGTCACCTGTTTTTGGATTACGACCCACACGCGGTGCCCGGTAGTGAAGAGAAAAGCTGCCGAACCCGCGAACTTCAATACGTTCACCGGAGGCCAATGTTTCTGCCATATGATCAAGCATTTCTTTCACTGCATCTTCAACGGCTTTAGCCGGCATGTGAGATTGCTGTTCAGCAAGTCTTTCAATTAATTCAGACTTGGTCATGGTACCTCCCTTAACTACCGTATTCGGGTAATACTTTCGTTTCCAATGCCTTCGTTTCCAAATACTATCGTCACCGAAAATATTACCCGCCGTTATTGACTTAGATTATTCGCCTTTAGCTGCTTTGAAAGCTTCAGCCATTGCGTTATTAGCAAAGTTGGTATCTTCTTGTTTGTTCACAGAAGCGATAGCGTCTTTTTCATCAGCTTCATCTTTTGCGCGAACAGACAGGTTGATTACGCGGTTTTTGCGATCAACGCCAACATATTTAGCTTCAACTTCATCGCCAACGTTCAGAACTTGAGTTGCATCTTCAATGCGGTCACGAGAAGCTTCTGATGCACGCAGGTAACCTTCAACGCCGTCAGCTAATTCAACTGTAGCACCTTTTGCGTCAACAGCAGTGACTTTACCATTAACAATAGTGCCTTTCTTGTTTACAGACAGGTAGTTATTGAATGGATCTTCTGCCAATTGTTTGATGCCCAGAGAGATACGCTCACGCTCTGCATCGACTTGCAGAACAACAGCTGCGATTTCGTCGCCTTTTTTGTATTCACGAACTGCTTCTTCGCCTGCAACGTTCCAGGAGATGTCAGACAGGTGAACCAAGCCGTCGATGCCGCCGTCCAGACCGATGAAGATACCGAAGTCAGTGATTGACTTGATTTTGCCTTCTACACGGTCGTTTTTGTTGTGAGTTTCAGCAAATTGCTGCCAAGGGTTAGCTTTGCACTGTTTCAGGCCCAGTGAGATACGACGACGTTCTTCATCGATATCCAGAACCATAACTTCCACAACATCACCAACGTTAACAACTTTGGATGGGTGGATGTTTTTGTTGGTCCAATCCATTTCTGAAACGTGTACCAGACCTTCAACGCCTTCTTCGATTTCAACGAAGCAGCCGTAATCAGTCAGGTTAGTTACGCGACCAGTCAGTCGAGTACTTTCTGGGTAACGTTTAGCGATTGCTACCCATGGATCTTCACCCAGTTGTTTCAGGCCCAGAGATACGCGAGTACGCTCACGGTCGAACTTCAGTACTTTAACTGTGATTTCATCGCCCACATTGACGATTTCGCTTGGGTGTTTGACACGTTTCCAAGCCATATCAGTAATGTGCAGCAGGCCATCAACGCCGCCCAGATCAACGAATGCACCGTAGTCAGTCAGGTTCTTAACGATACCTTTAACTTCCATGCCTTCTTGCAGGTTTTCCAGCAGCTGATCACGTTCTGCGCTGTTTTCGGATTCGATAACTGCACGACGGGAAACAACTACGTTGTTACGTTTTTGATCCAGCTTGATGACTTTGAACTCAAGCTCTTTGCCTTCAAGGTGAGCAGTGTCACGAACTGGACGAACGTCAACCAGTGAACCCGGCAGGAACGCACGGATACCGTTCAGTTCTACAGTGAAACCGCCTTTAACTTTACCGTTGATAATACCGGTAACAGTTTCAGCTTCTTCGTATGCTTTTTCCAGCATCAGCCATGCTTCGTGACGTTTTGCTTTTTCACGGGACAGGATAGTTTCACCGAAACCATCTTCTACCGCATCCAGAGCTACGTCGATTTCATCGCCAACTTGGATTTCCAGCTCGCCCTGAGCATTTTTGAATTGTTCTACAGGAATTGCAGATTCTGATTTCAGACCTGCGTCAACCAATACCACGTCTTTATCGATAGCAACGACAACACCACGTACGATTGCACCTGGACGGGTTTCGATAGTCTGTAGGGATTCTTCAAAGAGTTGAGCAAAAGATTCTGTCATGTTAATGATCTTCAAGGTTTTAAATTAACGTCCATCTAGCATCCGGCCGAATGGGGTTGTTTTACATACCTCGCAACAATTCCCTGTTACAAGGTGTTTTGGTATGTCAGCCTATTTCACTGCTCACATACCAGAATTCTATATACATCTTCTTGCTGTGGAGTTGCAATAGTGAAGTACGCAAAAATAGGTAGTTTAAACAGTTAATACTAACGCATTTTTCGCATAAGTCAGTGCTTTATCAATGACTTCTTCGATAGACATGCTGGTCGAATCCAGTATCAAAGCATCCTGAGCAGGCACTAATGGTGCAACAGCCCGATTACGATCGCGAAAATCGCGTTCCTGTATTTCGGACAAAAGGTTTTCAAAGTTAACACTAAAACCGTTCTCCTGCAACTGTAACATCCGTCTGCGCGCTCGTTCCTCAGCACTGGCATCAAGAAATATTTTTACTGGCGCATCAGGAAAAACAACGGTGCCCATGTCACGCCCGTCTGCAATCAGCCCCGGAGCAATCCGAAAGGCCCGCTGCCGGCGTAGCAGTGCTTCACGCACGCGAGGAAAAGTTGCCGTCTGTGAAGCGGTATTTCCAACGGTTTCAGTGCGAATTTCATTGCTGACATCCTCACCTTCTAGAATAACTCTGAGCTTGCCATCAACAGGAACAAAACGAACATCCAGATTCGCAGCCAACGGAACCAGAGCATCTTCAGATTTGATATCCACTTGATGATGGATAGCAGCCAGCGCCAGCACGCGATATATAGCGCCTGAATCAAGCAATTGCCAATCTAATGCTTCAGCCAGTGCCTGACATAATGTTCCCTTGCCTGCACCACTTGGCCCATCAACGGTTATGACCGGGGCTATTACCATCATTCATTTTCCTCCATCTCTGCCTCAAATAGCCCTTTCCGTGTTATCCCCGTCGTATTCCAAGCTGCTTCTTTGTTGGCAGCGCTCGCTTGCAGCAAGCGGTGCAACTCGAAATCCATAGGGTATATTTTCCGGTAAGCGCTTCCCGACAAGTGCTTTTCGATAATGGCTTTTCGATAATGGTTTTCAACCCAAGCGTTTCATCCGCTTTTCATCAACACCAGCAAATCATCTACCGAACACAGAAAGTTGCTCAATAAGCAAGCAATAAAAAATATGCCTTATTATACCTACTCGGAGAATGAGTGGAATAAATACATCGTAATTATTCAGCAATCCGCGTCATGCTATTTTCATCATTAGCGTGGCTAACAGACTTCAGCTGTTCAAAATAATCGGGGAATGTTTTCGCTGTACATCCCGGATCCAGAATAGTCACGGCAGTATCTGAAAGGGCGACTAATGAAAAACACATGGCTATCCGGTGGTCATTATAGGTTTCAATTTCAGCATGTTTTAGCTTTTTTGGTGGAATGATGTGAATAAAATCATGGCCTTCTTCCACTTCAGCACCCACTTTACGTAATTCAGTTGCCATCGCACTAAGACGATCCGTTTCTTTTACCCGCCAGTTGTAGATATTACGGATCGTGGTTTCACCTTCAGCAAACAACGCTGTTGTTGCAATGGTCATGGCCGCATCGGGAATGGCATTCATGTCCATATCGATACCAACCAGTGCCTCTCGCTCACATTCCACAAAATCATCTCCCCAACGAATAACCGCGCCCATTTTTTCCAGCACATTGGCAAATTTTGTATCCCCTTGCAGGCTGTTTTTGCCAATGCCCGTCACTCGGACTGTGCCGCCTTTAATGGCAGCAGCGGCGAGAAAATAAGAGGCCGACGAAGCATCACCTTCAACCAGATAATGCCCCGGTGATTGGTACTGTTGCTGCCCTTTAATGCGGAAAACCCGATATTGATCGTTTTCCACTGCCACACCGAAGCTGTTCATTAATGCCAGTGTGATTGCGATATAAGGCTTAGAAACTAAATCACCCTGAATATGAATTTCAGTGCCATTCCGTGCCAGAGGTGCTGCCATCAGTAAAGCGGTCAGAAACTGGCTGGAGACCGTACCGTCAACGATGACTTTTCCACCGGAAAAGCCGCCTTTGATCCGTAATGGCGGATAATTTTCCTGCTCAAGATAATCAATTTCTGCGCCTCCCTGACGCAAAGCATCCACCAGATGACCGATGGGACGTTCTTTCATCCTTGGCTCGCCCGTCAGAACAATATCGTTGTTCCCCAAACACAACGCGGCAGCCAGTGGGCGCATGGCTGTTCCTGCATTTCCCAGAAAGAGTTCCAGCCCCTTTTTATCCGTTATCATCCCGCCCATACCCTCAACTTCACAGGCCGTGCGATCCTCTGATAAACGATAGGAAACACCCAATGCGGTCAACGCATTCAGCATGTGACGAATATCATCACTATCCAGTAAATTGGTCAGATGCGTTGTTCCCTGAGCAAAAGCTGCAAGTAGCAAGGCGCGGTTAGAAACACTTTTAGAGCCGGGTAAATTGATAGTCCCATGAATGCAGGATATCGGTTGTAACGTCAGGGATTGCATAAACAGCAGAGTCTCCGGTTATTCATTGAGAATAGATTTATTTTTAATGCGTGAATGGTTGGTGAAAAACCATATCGGGAGGTTATCTTCCCCCCGATCAAAACAAGACTCAGCCGTTGCGACGTTCAAAATCCGCCATAAATTCAACCAGTGCCTGAACCCCTTCATAAGGCATCGCATTATAAATTGAGGCTCTGGCACCTCCGGCAACTTTATGTCCTTTCAGTGCATGGAATCCGTGGTTATAGGCTTCTTCCAGAAATTTGCCATCCAGAGCCGGATTCGCTAATTGGAAAGGAACGTTCATGATAGAGCGATTTTGTGCTGCTACGCGGTTGATATACAGATGACTGTTATCAATGGCCTGATACAGACACTCCGCTTTGGCATGATTGCGTTTTCTGATTTCCTGCAAACCGCCCTGCTCTTTCAGCCATTTGAAAACCATACCGGAAAGATACCAGGCAAATGTTGGTGGTGTGTTATACATAGAATCATGGCTGGCCTGTACGGTGTAGTCCAGAATCGATGGCGTGTGCGGATGCGCTTTGCCCAGTAAATCTTCGCGGATAATCACCACCGTCAGCCCTGCCGGACCAATGTTTTTCTGGGCACCGGCGTAAATCACACCATAACGGCTGACATCAATCGGAGCGGAAAGAATGGTGGAAGAGTAATCGGCAATGACAATTTTATCTGTTCCAAAATCCGGTTCTTCAAAAATCGCAATGCCATCGATGGTTTCATTCGGACAATAATGCACATAAGCCGCATCACTGTTCAAAGCCCATTCACTCATGGGCTTCACGCTTTTGATGCCATCGGTTTCGGTAAGAATATTCAAGACATTTGGTGTACAGTATTTTGTTGCTTCTTTCGCTGCACATTCAGCCCAATAGCCGCTAACAATATAATCAGCAGAGGTTTTATTGCCGAGTAAATTTAACGGCAATGCTGCAAATTGACCACGTGCTCCCCCGTGGCAAAATAACACCTTGTAATTATCAGGTATCGATAATAAATCGCGTAGGTCTTTTTCTGCTTCAGCCGCAACAGCGACAAATTCTTTACTTCGATGGCTGATTTCCATCACTGACGTTCCCAGCCCATGCCAGTTGCAAAGTTCCTGTTCCGCACGACGCAATACTTCTGCTGGCAACATGGCTGGGCCAGCGCTGAAATTATATACCTGACTCATTAACTCCACCCTATCATTATGAATACAATAAAAATTGGATGTACTGGTTTTATCACTCTAATCTTGTGACTGCAATCGTTATTAAAAGATTATTGCAATCTATTGTATAACTCCCTGATGAACCACTTATTAATAGCCAATATATTAAAAATCATTCAAACAATATTAATTAATATATATTCGATAAATTTCAAATTATAATCTAAAAGATGATGTAAATATTATATTTCTCCACATAACGGGGGAATATAATACGCACTTTAAAATTGAATTGGCATATATCAATTTAAAATAAAAATAATAAAATATATGTTAATATAAAATATATCATTTATTAAATACAATGCTTATTAATAAATAAATAAATAAATAAATAAATAAATAAATAAATAAATAAATAAATAAATAAATAAATAAATAAATAAATATAAAACTAAATTATTATTTGCTTATTAAGTATATATATTGGTTTATTCATTCAATAAAAATAAAATAAGGCGCATTAAATACGCCTTATTTTATCGTTTTTAATCAGGTATTAATATTTAGAAAACATTGCCTGAATTTTTACTGGATCAGCAGTTTGAGTCAGAGCCAGTTGCAGCAGAACGCGGGCTTTTTGTGGGTTCAGGCGTTCTGACGCGACAAAACCATATTTGCTGTCATCAACTTCAGCATTCTGCGTGGTGTAACCGAAAGGAATACGGCTGGAACGGACAACAACAACACCATGTTTAGCGGCCTGAGCCAGTGTGTCAAAAATAGACTTATAGATATTACCGTTACCGACGCCTGCGCTGACAATGCCTTTATAGCCATTTTCCACAAAGGCTTTTGCTGGCAGATCAGAAGCGTTGGAGTAGTTATAAACAATACCGACTTTTGGCAGTTCGTTCAGTTTGCTGATATCAAACGCGGCTTGCTTCGTTTTTACGGGTGCAGCGGAGTAAAAATTAACTTTACCGTCATGAACAAAGCCCTGTGCTCCTGCATTGACAGCCTGAAATGCCTGAACTTCTGTCGTGCTCAGTTTGCCGATATCACGGCCATGAACAACATTGTCATTCATGGCAAGCAGGACACCACGGTTTGCAGAATTTTTATCTGCGGCGACAATCACTGCATTATAGAGGTTCAGCGGGCCATCAGCTCCCAATGCCGTTGATGGACGCATTGCACCAACCATAACAACCGGTTTGCTGCACTGAGTCGTCAGATCGAGGAAATAAGCGGTTTCTTCCATCGTATCAGTACCGTGAGTGATGACAAATCCATCGGTTTTATCACAATCAGCATTGATCTTTTTCGCCAAAGTCAGCCAAACCTGATCGTTCATGTCCTGCGAACCAATACTCACAACCTGTTCGCCTTTCAGGTTCGCAATATTTTTGATAGCAGGAACCGCGCTCAGCAATGAATTAATGCCGACTTTACCTGCGGTGTAACTCGATTGAGTTGCAGATTCACCCCCTCCGGCAATGGTGCCACCTGTTGCCAACACAGTAATATTTGGCAACGCAAAAGCAGAACCGCTGATTACAGCCAGAAAACTGGCCATAGCTGTTTTTTTAATCATCATCATTATTCAATCTATTGTAGAAAAAGGTATTTTATTATGTATAAAGGGAATAAATAAACCCTAATCAGTCATAATTTTTAGAATTTAATATAGTGGAGATAAAAAAAACGCGTATGATATACAACTCTGTAACAGAAATCGAAGTGAAATAACAATGACGCAAACCTATATTCCAGGCAAAGATGCCGCGTTGGAAGATTCCATTAATAAATTCCAGCATAAACTGAGTTCTCTTGGGTTTAATATCGAAGAAGCATCATGGCTCAATCCTGTTCCAAATGTCTGGTCGGTGCATATTCGGGATCGCGATTGTCCACTCTGTTTTACCAATGGTAAGGGAGCCAGCAAAAAGGCGGCATTGGCCTCCGCATTGGGGGAATACTTCGAGCGTCTGTCAACCAACTACTTTTTCGCTGATTTTTATCTTGGACATGAGATTGCCAAAGGCGAATTTGTTCATTATCCGAATGAAAAATGGTTTCCTCTGCCAGAAGATGATTCCCTGCCTGATGGCATTCTGGACGAGCGCCTGCACCATTTCTACAATCCATCTGATGAACTTTATGCCAGTCAGTTGATTGATTTTCAGTCCGGCAATGAAGAACGTGGGATCTGTGCCCTGCCTTTCACCCGCCAGTCCGATAATCAAACGGTTTATATTCCGATAAATATTGTTGGCAACCTGTATGTTTCTAACGGCATGTCGGCCGGTAACACCATGAGCGAAGCCCGTGTTCAAGGGCTATCCGAAGTGTTTGAGCGCTATGTGAAAAACCGTATTATCGCGGAATGTATTAGCTTGCCTGAAATTCCACAAGCGGTGATGGATCGCTATCCCGGTGTCGTCACATCTGTGAATAAATTGCAGGAAGAAGGCTTCCCGATTTATTGCTACGATGCCTCTCTGGGCGGGCAGTTTCCTGTGATCTGCGTTGTGCTGTTTAATCCGAATAACGGCACCTGCTTTGCCTCTTTTGGCGCTCATCCTGATTTTGGTGTTGCGCTGGAACGTACCGTAACAGAGCTTTTACAAGGCCGTAGCCTGAAAGATCTGGATGTTTTCACGGCGCCAAGTTTCGATGACGAAGAAGTCTCTGAACACACTAATCTGGAAACCCACTTTATTGATTCAAGCGGCGCAATTAGCTGGGATTTGTTCAAACAAGAGGCGGATTATCCATTTGCTGATTGGGATTTCAGCGGTACAACAGAGGCTGAATTCGCCACGCTGATGGGCATTTTCAATTCGCTGGATGCAGAAGTTTATATAGCGGATTACGAGCATCTTGATGTCTATGCCTGCCGTATTCTGGTGCCGGGCATGTCAGATATTTATCCGGTTGATGACCTGCACATTGCCAATAATACGATGGGCGTTCACCTGCGGGATACCATTCTGACATTAGCGGATAGCCAGTGGCAACCAGCAGAATATCTGGCTTTCCTTGAACAACTCGATGATGAAGGTCTGGATGATTTTACCCGTGTACGTGAACTGTTAGGTATTGCCACCGGTAAAGACAATGGCTGGAGCAATTTACGCATTGGTGAACTGAAATCCATGCTGGCTTTGGCGGGGAACGATCTGGAGCAAGCCTTAATCTGGGTTGAGTGGACGCAGGATTTTAATGCTTCCGTTTTCACCGCAGAAAGAGCGAATTACTATCGCTGTCTGCACATGCTACTGCTGCTGTCTCAGGAAGAAGAGAGGGATCCGAACCAGTACTATCAGGCATTTGTCAAAATGTACGGTCAGGAAACTGTTGATGCGGCATCCGCAGCTATTGCAGGTGAAAATTGCTTCTATGGTCTCTGGTCTGTTGATTCAGAGTTAAAAGTATTGCCAGCCCATCAGGCATTATTAAATGCTTATGAAAAATTACAAAAAGCTAAACGTCATTTTTTTAATAAATAGCTGAATAAATCAACCTAGCTTCAAAATTCGTGTTATATCTCCCCGATCCACGGGGAGATATAAGCAATGAACATTGTAATTTGCTGTTTGAAAAATATAAATAATCTGAAATAAATTGTTATATTAAGATCTATTTATCCATAAAAGTAAATTTCAGGTTAAATTATTTTTATTTAAGACAACAAATAAATGACAATTTAACCTGTTATTTTATGGTGAATCTATTTCCTGCCCAAATACTTATATAAAAATTTTTTATAAATTTTAAAAAATATTTTTTATATATAAATCATAATGATGAATCAAAAAAACACCATTTCACACCGTCAACAGCGATTAAACTATTGGCTTAATATGATCCATATCAAATTTAAGCCTGTGCACGTTTGTTACTATCATTACGTGCTATTTTTAACCCAAAATAAAGAGAGTGTTAGTATGAATAGTATGAAAACTGACAACCCTTTTAATTTATTTCCACCTGCTGTAATGGCACAAATTGCTGATGATAATGGTGTACATAAAACGAACAAAAAATGGGTGTTGACTTATTTATCAACAATAATGGCTGGTATGTTTATTTCCATTGCTTTTGTCTTTTATATTACAGCGACAACAGGAACATCGGCTGTTCCTTATGGTTTGGCGAAATTAGTCGGCGGTATCTGTTTTTCTTTAGGCTTGATGCTGGTGGTTATATTTGGCGTCGATCTCTTCACTTCTACGGTATTAACTATTGTTTCAAAAGCAACAGGCCGTATCACCTGGTCACAGATGTTCAAAAACTGGGTCAACGTTTATATCGGTAATCTGGTTGGTGCGCTCTTTTTTGTCACCTTAATGTGGCTATCAGGCCAATATGCTGTCGCTAATGGCAGCTGGGGACTGAACGTCTTGCAAGTTGCAGATCATAAAATGCACCATACTTTCATTGAAGCGGTCTGCTTAGGTATTTTGGCAAATTTGATGGTGTGTCTTGCTGTCTGGATGAGTTATGCGGGAAGAAGCCTGATTGATAAACTATTTGCTTTGATTCTGCCGATTAGCATGTTCGTCGCCAGTGGTTTTGAACACAGTATCGCTAACATGTTTTTAATTCCTTTCGGAATTGTGATTAAAGAGCTTGCGCCAACTGAATTCTGGGAAAAAACAGGCATAACTCCCGACCAATTTTCCCAACTGACCATTTCAAATTTCATTACCGATAACCTGATCCCAGTTACGTTGGGTAACATCATTGGTGGTTCGATCTTGGTTGGGTTGGTTTATTGGTTCATGTATTTACGTGGCAGCCACCAACATTAATGGGCTGCCATAGCAAGTATTGCTTGTCACATCAAGTTTCTTACAATTTTTACTATTAACGGGTAAAAGATAAAAGGTGAAATATCATGTCCGGGTTAAAAGAAAAATTCTCTGTAGCATGGCAAAGCTTTAACGAAGGTAGCTGGCAGAATGAAGTGAATGTTCGTGACTTTATTCAGAAAAACTATACACCGTATGAAGGTGACGAATCGTTTCTGGCAGGTGCCACAAAAGCCACCGATGCTTTGTGGGAAAAAGTCATGGAAGGCATCAAAATCGAAAACCGGACTCATTCACCGGTGGATTTTGACACTCACGTTGCATCGACAATTACTTCTCATGATGCGGGTTATATTGAAAAATCACTGGAACAAATCGTTGGCCTGCAAACCGAAGCACCATTGAAACGTGCCATTATCCCGTTTGGTGGGATCAAAATGGTTGAAAGTTCCTGTAAAGCCTACGATCGTGAACTTGATCCAAAACTGAAACAAATTTTTACTGATTACCGTAAAACCCATAATCAGGGAGTTTTTGATGTTTATACCCCTGATATCCTGAAATGCCGTAAATCCGGTGTCCTGACTGGCCTGCCTGATGCTTATGGCCGTGGCCGTATCATTGGTGATTACCGCCGTGTTGCCCTGTACGGTATTGATTTTCTGCGTGATGAAAAATATGCCCAATTCACTTCATTACAGGAAAAACTGGAAAATGGCGAAGATCTTGAAGCCACTATCCGTCTGCGCGAAGAGATTTCCGAGCAGCACCGTGCGCTTGGCCAGATTAAAGAGATGGCGGCTAAATATGGCTACGATATCTCTGGCCCTGCGACCCATGCCAAGGAAGCCGTACAGTGGACTTACTTCGCGTATCTGGCGGCAGTAAAATCCCAAAACGGAGCAGCGATGTCTTTCGGCCGTGTCTCCAGCTTTTTGGATATCTATATCGAACGCGACATACAAGCTGGCCTGCTGACTGAACAACAGGCACAAGAGTTAATTGATCATCTGGTGATGAAACTGCGTATGGTGCGTTTCCTGCGTACCCCGGAATACGATGAATTGTTCTCTGGCGACCCGATTTGGGCGACGGAATCCATCGGTGGCATGGGGTTAGACGGGCGTCCTCTGGTGACCAAAAACAGTTTCCGCTTCCTGAACACCCTGTACACCATGGGACCATCGCCAGAGCCTAACATCACTATTTTGTGGTCAGAAAAACTGCCAACCAACTTCAAGCAATATGCGGCAAAAGTGTCTATCGATACGTCATCCCTGCAATATGAAAATGACGACCTGATGCGTCCTGATTTCAACAGCGATGACTATGCCATTGCCTGTTGTGTCAGCCCGATGGTGGTTGGGAAACAAATGCAATTCTTTGGTGCCCGTGCCAATCTGGCAAAAACCATGCTGTATGCCATCAATGGCGGCGTGGATGAAAAATTGAAAATGCAGGTGGGCCCGAAAGAAGAGCCAATGCGTGATGACGTTCTGAATTATGACACCGTTATCGCGCGTCTGGACCACTTTATGGACTGGCTGGCAAAACAGTATGTCACTGCACTGAATATCATCCACTATATGCATGACAAATACAGCTATGAAGCCTCGTTGATGGCGCTGCATGACCGGGATGTTCACCGGACTATGGCGTGTGGTATCGCTGGTTTGTCTGTGGCAGCGGATTCATTATCTGCCATCAAATACGCCAAAGTTTCTCCTCTTCGCGATGAAAACGGGCTGGCGGTGGATTTCAACATCGAAGGGGAATATCCACAATTTGGTAATAACGACCCTCGTGTTGACGATATCGCCTGTGATTTGGTTGAACGCTTTATGAAGAAAATTCAGAAGTTGCAAACCTATCGCAATGCGGTGCCAACTCAGTCTGTGTTAACCATTACTTCCAACGTTGTTTATGGCAAAAAAACCGGTAATACACCTGATGGACGTCGTGCAGGTGCGCCATTCGGACCGGGCGCTAACCCGATGCACGGGCGTGACCAAAAAGGTGCGGTTGCCTCACTGACTTCAGTGGCTAAACTGCCGTTTGCTTACGCCAAAGATGGTATCTCTTACACCTTTTCCATCGTTCCCAATGCGCTGGGTAAAACAGATGATGTGCGCAAAGCGAATCTGGCGGCACTCATGGATGGCTATTTCCATCACGAAGCCAGCACTATTGAAGGCGGTCAGCATCTGAATGTTAACGTGATGAACCGTGAAATGTTATTGGATGCCATGGAAAACCCTGAGAAATATCCTCAACTGACGATCCGTGTATCAGGTTACGCCGTGCGTTTTAACTCACTGACTAAAGAACAACAACAGGACGTCATCACCCGTACATTTACCCAAACAATGTAGTCGTTAATTTAAGCAGTTTTCGTTGTATTATCCTGTTTTACAATGAAAAATATGGTATACACGCTAAGGCCCCTGTACAATCGGGGCCTTTACCATCCAATCAGTTTTTGGAGATCTCATGTCCGTACTTGGCCGTATCCACTCTTTTGAATCTTGCGGAACCGTCGATGGCCCTGGTATCCGCTTTATTGTATTTTTTCAGGGTTGTCTGATGCGTTGTCTTTACTGCCATAACCGCGATACATGGGATACCCACGGCGGAAAAAACGTAACAGTCGAAGAGCTTATTAAGGAAGCAACGGCGTATCGTCATTTTATGAATGCCTCTGGAGGAGGAGTTACCGCGTCGGGTGGAGAAGCGATTCTTCAGGCTGAATTTGTCCGTGACTGGTTCAGGGCCTGTCATGCAGAAGGTATTAATACCTGTCTGGATACAAATGGTTTTGTCCGCCGTTATGAGCCAGTGATTGATGAATTATTGGATGACACTGATTTAGTGATGTTGGATCTCAAACACCTTGATGATGATGTTCATCGGGAATTGGTTGGCGTTTCCAATCACCGGACGCTCGAATTTGCCCATTATCTGGCAAAACGCAACCAAAAAACGTGGATCAGACATGTGGTTGTCCCCGGATGGACAGACGATGATAAATCAGTCCATATGTTGGGTGAATTTACCAATAAAATGAATAACATCGAAAAAATCGAATTATTGCCTTACCATGAGCTGGGCAAGCATAAGTGGATTGCGATGGGTGAAGAATATAAGTTGGAAAGTGTAAAACCACCATCTAAAGAAATTATGGAAAGAGTGAAGATGATTTTGGCTGGTTATGGGCATCAGGTCGTTTATTGAATTTATACCCGTCATCTTTCATGCTGGCTCGATATACATTAAGCCAGCCATGTGCTGACTATGCAGATCCCTGTAAGGGATGAAATTCACTCCATTTTACCCACGATAAATTTTTCATCTAAAAATATACAATATCTCACCACTAAATTGGTTTTTTCTCTTTCTGTATATACTCAATAAACTTCAAATCGCAATCTGAAAAACGATGCTAAGCCTTATATTTCCCACAGCGCCGGGAAATATAATACGCATCTTGAAGTTGTATTGGTATAAAAAAATATAATTACTTTAAGTTATAATAATAAAATAAAACAAAATAAGTAAAACATATTATTCAATAGCGATGATAATTACGCACTAATTTCCTGATTAAAATAACAATTAATACTTGTTGATTAATATGTTTTGTACGATAATTCTGCCGCTTTCTCTGGCTGGCTATTCTTTTTGGGGTGAATCCAGAGAAATTTAAAATGGCAATTCAATAAGATTGATTGGGGAAATGATGGATAATCAAGAAATAGATTTAAATTCTAGGGAAAATGGTGTTTCTCTGGCAAAAGAGACAGAGGTATTTATTCGCGAAGGTCAGGCTGTTGGTGCTGGAGACGCAACAAAATGGATCGGTAATGCGTGGGCTATGTTCAAAGCACAACCATTGCAGTGGATACTAATGTTGATCGTTTATATTGCAATCATATCTGTTATTAGTTTTATTCCATTCATAAGCCTATTCAGTGGCTTATTTAGTTCAGTCTTTGTTGCTGGTTATATTACTGCTGCTCACCAGCAGAGAATCACCGGTAATTTTAGAATTGAATTATTGTTTTATGGATTTAAAAATAAATTAGGATCGCTGGTTGCCGTTGGTGCACTGAATATAGGAATAATTACCCTCGGTGTGATTGCTGCTCTTATTATTGCTGGCTTTGGTGCACTAGATTTTTTTGTTGCCTCACAATCTGGGAATCCAGATCCAGTTTTAATGTTAGCAAATCTACCTTCATTCATGTGGGCCATTATTATTTTATCTATATTTTCTATGGTTGCTTCTGCATTTGTCTGGTTTGCTCCTGCTCTTATTATCATTAATGATATGAAATTTGGTGAAGCTATATCAATGAGCCTAAGTGCGGTAAAGAAAAACTTATTCGGTGGTTTTCTGTTTTTCTTCATGATGGGAGTTTTGATGTTTATTTCAATGATTCCTATTTTCTTAGGTTTACTTGTGACTATTCCTATGATGATGATTTCTTACTATACGACATATCGTAGTATTTTTTACGCATCGAAAGAAGTTAGCAATAAAGAAAAAATGATAGTTTAATTATTCAATAAAATAGTTAAAAAGTGCTGATTATAATCATCAGCACTTTTTAATAAAAATAAGTAACCAATTTATTATTTAGTGAGTAAGTAATGGATAATGATAATATAAAATCAGAAGAAAAAGAAAATAATTTTAAAGATAAAAATAAGTTAATTCCTGAGGTTCGTGCAGTAGGTTCTTTAGCAGTAATAAAATGGATTAGTAGCGGATGGCATTTATTTGCAGCCAAGCCAATGAAGTGGATGTTAATAGCTTTAATCTACTTCTCTATATTTCTTTTTATTGCAGTTATTGGTATCGCAATTCCGCTTATAAAAATTGTCTCAAGCGCCATTATTTTATCGCTTATTGCAGGTTTTTTTGTTGCGATTGACAAGCAAATAAAAACCGGTGATTTTGAAATTAAATTACTGTTTAGTGGGTTTAATAAATTAGGTTCTATGTTTGGCATTGTATTAATATCTTTTATCATATATTTTTTAATTAGTATTATTCTCGCTATTCCACTTATATTATATATGATTATATCTAATAATGGATCGGAATCTATAATAAATACAGAACCATCAGCCATTATGTATTTATTTATTTTTGTCATTGCTATTTTTATATTTTCAATAAGTAGTGCAATTAGCCTTTTTGCACCAATTTTGATTATAATTTATAAGCAAGATTTCGCAAGGGCTACCTTAATGAGTTTGAAAGCCTTAATAAAAAACCCTATTAGTTGTGTTTTCATTTCATCTTTTATGTTTTTTATTCTTCCACTTTCTATTATGTTTTTTGGCATAGGACTACTTATTGCTCTGCCTATATTTATGGCAACTGTTTATACAGCCTGTCGCAGTATTTTTTATATAGAAGAAACCGATGATATAAAAATTATTTAATAGGGAAAATAGAATTAAAAGGTTTTCATATAAAACCAAGTTATTTAATAAAAAAGCGCCATTTAGACGCTTTTTTAATTATATATTGGTTATTAACCAATATATTCCAGCCCTTTCATATAAGGACGCAATACTTCCGGTACTTCAATTCGGCCATCCGCCTGCTGGTAGTTTTCCATTACCGCAACCAGAGTACGACCTACTGCCAGACCAGAGCCATTCAGGGTATGTACCAGCTGAGTTTTCTTGTCATCTTTGCTGCGGAAACGGGCCTGCATACGGCGAGCCTGAAAATCCCACATATTTGAGCAAGATGAGATTTCACGGTAAGTATTCTGCGCAGGCAGCCAAACTTCCAGATCGTAAGTTTTTCTCGAACTGGCTCCCATATCGCCGGTACACAGCAGCATCTTACGGTAAGGTAATTTCAGCAACTGCAATACTTTTTCAGCATGTCCGGTCAGTTCTTCCAGAGCTTGCATTGATTTTTCAGGGTGAGCAATCTGAACCAGTTCGATTTTATCAAACTGATGCATACGGATGAGACCACGGGTATCACGGCCATAAGAACCTGCTTCTGAACGGAAGCACGGTGTATGTGCTGTCATTCTGAGCGGCAGAACACTTTCATCCAGAATTTCACCGCGCACTAAATTAGTCACAGGCACTTCTGCGGTTGGGATCAGCGCATAGTTGCTGCCGGATTCTTCTTCCAATGCCTTGGTATGAAACAGATCTTCACCGAATTTAGGCAACTGACCTGTACCAAACAAGGTGTCATGGTTAACCAGATAAGGGACGTAAGTTTCCAGATAACCGTGCTGTTCGGTATGCAAGTCCAACATAAATTGTGCGATTGCACGGTGTAAACGGGCAATTTGCCCTTTCATCACAACAAAACGCGCGCCGGTTAATTTCACCGCAGCAGCAAAATCAAGGCCATCAGTGATTTCACCCAGTGATACATGATCTTTCACTTCGAAATCATACTGGCGCGGCTCGCCCCAACGGCTAATTTCCACGTTATCACTGTCATCTTTTCCCTCAGGAGAAGCATCGTCAGGAATATTCGGCATACTTAACGCAAGATCACGGATCTCAGCCTGTAATGCTTCCAATTCTGCTTTTGCTGAATCCAGCTTTTCTCCTAACTGGTTGACTTCCTGACGCAGTGGCTCAATATCTTCGCCACGGGCTTTCGCTGCACCAATAGCTTTCGATCGGGAATTGCGTTCTGCTTGCAGGGTTTCAGTTTCAACTTGTAAAACTTTACGGCGCTCTTCTTGTTGACGCACCTTCTCCACATCAAGGGTATATCCCCTGCGAGCCAGTTTTTCAGCGACTGCGTCTAGCTCGTTACGCAGCATATTTGGATCGAGCATGCTATTCCTGTGCTTGTTGTTTAGAAAATTGTTGTTACGCGATCGTTGTTTAAAACGAACGTTGTTCAAAATAACCGGTATTAAGAAAAAATTATCGGTAAGGCAATATCGGTAAAACAATAGTGAAATCAGTCTCACTGATATCAATTCATTACCGCATAAACCTTACCGTATCAATGACATTAGCGATAGCGTTTTATTGGACTATTTTTATCCTGTTCCATCAGCCAGTTTAATTTGTCATCTATTTTACTTTCCAATCCTCTCTGGGTTGGATAGTAATAACGTGTTTTTTGCATTTCAGGCGGAAAATAGATTTCTCCTGCGGCGTATGCATTGGATTCATCGTGGGCATAACGATATGCCTCACCAAAGCCCATCTCTTTCATTAACTTAGTTGGCGCATTACGTAAATGAGCGGGAACGTCATAATCCGGCTTTTCTTGCGCATCCGCGATAGCCGCTTTAAATGCCGTATAAACCGCGTTACTTTTAGGCGCGCAGGCCAGATAAACAATCGCCTGTGCGATAGCCCTCTCGCCCTCAGCTGCCCCTACGCGCGTGAAGCAATCCCATGCAGCAATCGCGACCTGCATTCCGCGCGGATCGGCATTTCCCACATCTTCCGACGCTATCGCCAGTAAACGGCGTGCAACATAAAGCGGATCGCCGCCTGCGGTAATAATTCGGGCATACCAATAAAGTGCCGCATCCGGTGATGAACCACGGATAGATTTATGTAAGGCTGAAATTAAATCGTAATATCTGTCGCCTTTATTATCAAACCGCGCACTCCGTTCTCCGCTAACTTCTTTGAGCAGTTCCGGTGTTAATGTTCGCTGCCCCTGACTATTGGCTTCTGCCATATCTGACATCATTTCCAGTAAGTTCAGAGAACGACGTGCATCACCTGCGACCAGTTCTGCGATCATCTGACGGGTGTTATCCGGCAACACAATATTTTGCCCGCCCAAACCACGCTCTTTATCGTTGATGGCCTGAACCAGCACCTGTTCAATTTCATCTGACGACAGTGATTTCAGCAAATAAACACGAGCCCGTGACAGCAGGGCTGAATTTAATTCAAAGGAAGGGTTTTCGGTTGTTGCACCAATAAATGTGATCGTTCCATCTTCGATATGGGGCAAAAATGCATCCTGCTGGCTTTTATTAAACCGATGGACTTCATCAACAAACAGAATTGTTCTGCGGCCTGCATTGCGATTCTGCCGCGCTTTCTCTATGGATTCACGGATCTCTTTAATGCCCGAAGTCACCGCAGAAATGCGTTCAATATCCGCTTGCGCATAATGGCCGATTATTTCTGCCAGTGTCGTTTTCCCCGTGCCCGGCGGTCCCCACAAAATCATGGAATGAAGGTGACCGGCTCGGATCGCTCTTGGTAAAGGCTTACCCTCTGCCAGTAAATGCTGTTGACCGATATAGTGATCTAATGTGACTGGCCGCATTCTTGCGGCCAATGGCTGAAACTCATTTTGTGAAAAGTCGAGTGAAAGGTTGTTCACTTAAAACCTCACTGGCGCTGATCATCCAGCGTCACACCTTCTGGCAGGGTGAATTTGAATTTTGACGCATCGACACCGACATTCTGCTGCCCTTTCAACTGATATGCACTTTTCTGACCATCTTGCTCAACAGCCGTGAATTTCTGAATAGTGCCATCAGGTGTCACTGTGATTGAAAAGTGTTTTAAATTACCATTGGCATTCTTAGGTGTTAGCTCAAAATTATTGCCATTTTGCTTCACGCTGTACTGTTTCCAGTCTGCGGGATCATTGCGGGCAATCAACATAAACGGCGTATTGCCTGTCGCATCTTTCAACCAATTAGCGGTCACTTGCTCAACAAACGGGTTATAAAACCACAATGTTTTGCCATCAGAAATCAGGACACTTTCATCCGGTGATGTCATGTGCCAGTTAAATAAATTAGGACGTTTAACCCAGAGCTGCCCTTCGCCATTTTGGATCGCTGAACCGTCACTGCTGGTAACGGTTTGGGTAAAATTGGCGTGAAAACTATTAACCTTATCTAAACGCCCCTGCAAATCTTGTGCAGCACCAGCCCATGCGGAACTCACGCTCACACCCATCATCAGACAACCCATCAACACCAGTTTTTTCATTTGCAAGATACCTTCAATTCATACGATTATCAGCACCACAGATCATCATATATACTCGATAAACTTCAAGCGCAGTTCTCAAAATAATGCGAGACCCTATATTTCCCCGCCGCGCGGGGGAATATAGCTTGCGCTTTGAAGTTAGATGGGTATAGATGCTAAATTTACAATGATGCTCCGCGTTTATACGATGTCAGTGTTCATGCGCCGGGGGCGCTAAAACTTCACGGTTACCGTTATGGCCGGGCGCACTGACAATTTGTTGAGCTTCCATTTGTTCCACAATTCGGGCTGCCCGGTTATAACCAATGCGAAACTGACGCTGTACCCCGGAAATGGATACACGGCGTTTTTCAATGACAAATTCAACGGCCTGATCAAACAAAGGATCTAATTCTTCATCACTGTCGAACCCTGATCCGCCTTCGCCATCTTCTCCCCCTTTGACGATGCTATCAATGTATTGAGGGCGACCACGTGCTTTCCAGTCATTAACGACTTCATGAACTTCCTGATCACGGACAAAAGCACCGTGAACACGCACCGGAATAGAGGAATTTGGTGCCAGATAGAGCATATCTCCCATACCCAGCAACGATTCTGCGCCCCCTTGATCGAGGATAGTCCGGGAATCTATTTTACTGGAAACGGTAAATGCGATACGTGTCGGAATATTGGCTTTAATCAGACCTGTAATAATATCGACAGAAGGCCGCTGGGTTGCCAGTACCAAATGGATACCCGCTGCACGCGCTTTCTGCGCCAGACGTGCAATCAGCTCTTCCACTTTTTTCCCTACTGTCATCATTAAATCGGCAAACTCATCAACCATAACGACAATATAAGGCTCTTTTTTCAGCACAGGGTGAGTTATATCCATACTGTCACCCGGTTTCCAGAATGGATCAGGGATCGGACGCCCCATATTTTCAGCCTGTTTGATCTTATCGTTATAGCCTGCCAGATTACGTACACCTAAAGCTGACATCAGTTTATACCGTCGCTCCATCTCATTGACACACCAACGCAGCGCATTAGCGGCATCTTTCATATCAGTGACGACTTCCGTCAATAAGTGTGGAATACCTTCGTAAACTGACAGTTCGAGCATTTTCGGATCGATCATAATAAAACGAACATCTTCCGGTTTCGCTTTATATAATATGCTGAGGATCATCGCATTGACCCCCACAGATTTTCCTGAACCTGTCGTTCCCGCAACCAGCAAATGAGGCATTTTACCTAAGTCGGCCACAACAGGCTGACCCGCGATGTCTTTCCCCAAAACGATAGTTAATGGTGAGGGATTATCACGGAATTTTTCACAATCCAAGACTTCCCGCAAATAAACCGTCTGACGTTTTTTATTCGGCAACTCCAGACCGACATAAGGTTTGCCGGGGATAACTTCCACAATACGAACGGCAAAAGCAGAAAGCGAACGCGCAAGATCGCGGGATAAGTTGGAAATGCGAGAGGCTTTGACTCCCGGTGCCAAATCCAGTTCAAAACGTGTAATGACAGGGCCAGGTGAAAAGCCAACAACATCGGCCTTGACCCGATAATCATTCAAACGGGCTTCAATCAGGCGCGAAGTTTGTTCCAATGCGAGCATGTCAATGGGCTCTTCTGCTGCCGGCGGTGCGGCCAGAAGATCCAAAGAAGGCATCGGCGTAGTCGGTTTAGGCAATGGCTGATCATTACGCATCAAAAAGGGATGGAACAAGCTCGGTTGCTGCGGTTGCTGCGGTTGCTGCGGTTGCTGCGCAAAATGGTGTGTCATTTCTGCCTGATGAGAAAGGTTTGACACAGGTGAATGTATTGAAACCGGGGTCATGTTCTCTTCCTGTTCCAGTTCATTCGCCTCTTCTGATGGCATGAACGCCGATGGCATAAACAACGGTTCATCCGGTTCAGCTGTATTCACGTGACTTGTTCGTGAAAAGCTATCCATTTGCGGAATGCGATCTGCTTGTGAAATGCGGTCTGTTTGTGAAGTGCTATTCGCTTGCGAAAGGCTCTCTTTTGAAACGTAATCGAACGCGGGCTTTTCAGTCCGTTGTGAGAAAACAGGCGGGTTTTGATTTTGATAGCGCTCGCGTTGTTGCTGTTCAAATTCTCTGCGCAATGCTTCTTCCTGTTCTGTTTGATCATCAATGCCATATTCATCAGCATCTTCAACAGGCGTTGCTACTGTTGTGTTGTCATAATGCGTTGCTTTATCGTAATTTATTGTTTTGTCATAAATAGCTTGATTATGCGCAACAGCGAGATCTTCCCGATTTTCTTCCGTTTCTTTTTCGTGGGCATAGCCATAACGCTCACGCTGCTGTTCCAGAAATTGCTGACGCAACATCTTCTGCTGCTGTTCATCCATTTCCTGTTCTTCAGTTTCCGCATTGAGTTCGTTCTTTTCTTCTGCTTTTTGCAAATGTTCAGACAAGCGCTGAGAAGGAACTTTAATGCCATATAATTCACGGCGGGTCGGTATGCGGACTGGATTTGGCCTTGGCATTTCTGGCCCAATACCCTGCTTCACTTGAGGTGTTTTCACCGCTACACTTTTCACAGCTGTATTTTCTGCAACGACCACAGTCTCCGAATTAACAGCCAGATTTTGCAAATCTGTCGTATCATTTACCGACAAATGCGATTTTTTACCCGCAGCATATGGCGAGTTATTAGGCTCTATCGCGACATCAATCCCTGATTGATCATCGTCAGGCAACTCAAACACATACCGGACAGGCTCCGATTCCTGATGATTTTCTGCCTGTACTGATTCAGCATTCGCTGGTTTTTCTGAATGCGTATTGACTAATTCACCCACTGTTGGTGCAGAAAACAATATATCGTCTTCTTCACTGACTTGTGATTTTTGAACCTCTCCAGTTACCTGTAAAGACGCGTTTTTATGAGTTTGGGGTTTAGCATAATCTGCATCACTGGAAGGCGCTGAAATAACGTCGTCTTCCTGCTCTTCTTCATATTCTTCTTCGTCGTATTCATCATATTCAGGTTGAATACGACCACGATTCACAACAAAACTGAGTGAATCCAGAATCAGTGCTCCGATTTTTTCTGCAATGGCAAGCCAAGACCAGCCCGTAAATAGCGTGAACCCGATAGCCCACGTGCCAAGTAATACCAAGGTTACGCCAAGGGTATTAAACCACGGCAGGATCGCACTACTGAATAGGCTACCGACAACTCCCCCTGAAGCAAAATTATCGAAATCATCAACATTGAGTGCGGCCAAACCACAGGAAGTCAAAATAAGTGCTAAAGCACCAATGACTCGTAATGCAAGGGTGAAAAAATCGACATACTCTTGCCTATCTTTTTGACGAAAAGCATTCCAGCACCCCAAAAATAGTAGTGGTGGGACTGCATAGGCAAGAATACCAAACGCTGAGAATAGAATATCTGACGACCAGGCACCAACACTGCCACCTAAGTTATGCACGGATTCATACTCGGTAGTCTGTGACCAGCTAGGATCGGAAGAATTAAAACTGATAAGTGCTAGCATTAAATAGGCGGCACATATCGCAATAACCAATAAGATAGCCTCCAGAAGCCGACGGCTACTGCTGACTTTTTTTAATCTAACACGTTTGTCTTCTGTATATTCCTGGTTCAAGAAAGACTCTCCAGGTTTTGCGGTGGATTAAACGGAACAACGCTGAGGTAACCCAGCGTTGGAACTGTATACATAAACAGGAGTGTACCTGAATTTTTCCTGTTTTGCATCTCTACACTGTACATTGTAGACAAAAGATTAACGAGTCTTAATTACCAGCCGGTTACTCTGTTTCACTTCTTCCATAACTACATAAGTACGGGTGTCATTAACGCCCGGAAGACGCAGTAATGTCTCACCCAGTAATTTGCGATATGCCGACATATCCGGTACACGCGTTTTCAATAAGTAGTCAAAATCCCCAGAAACTAAATGACATTCTTGAATTTCTTCAAGTTTTTGTACGGCAGTGTTGAATTGCTCAAACACATCTGCTGCTCCACGATTTAGGGTAATTTCGACAAATACCAGCAATGATGCATCCAGATAATGAGGATTCAACAAGGCTGTATAACCGGAAATAAAACCCTGACGCTCTAAACGACGTACTCGTTCCAGACAAGGTGTTGGTGACAAACCAACTCGTTTGGATAATTCCACATTGGAAATACGCCCGTCTTTTTGTAATTCGTTGAGAATATTACGGTCGATGCGGTCAAGATCTTTTCCTGGACGCTTTTTATTATCTATCATCTTATTGCTCTCTCTTTATATTCCTACACCCATAACATTTTCCCTATCTCTTTCAAGCAACTGAGCCGGAAAAGATGTTTTCAAAGGTTAAAGCTCAATCTGTAACCAAAGTTTGGTTCTGCACGTAATTTTCCAGAGCACGACTCACCAGAACGCCGTCTTCCAGAATGTTATTTCCAGCGTTATTTCCCAGAACAGATGCTCTCAGAAAGCAGATTATTGGCAATTTTTATATTCAATGGGAAACTATCTACACTAAGTTGTCTATTCTATCGAAATAATTGATTAACGAGGTAGATAATTATCTCTTACGTTGATGTTTTCGCAAATGCATAGCCGATTGTCAAAGCAAATGAGCAAAAATCAGAACAACATACCAAACAAATTTTTAGCCAATCACCTTAATTGCTCATTTCATGATAAAAAAGAATAAATGATGTTCAATTCAAAAAGTTAATCGTTCACTTCTTATATTCCTATTACACCATAGTTACTATCTATCGGTAAAATCGTTAATAACATGAACATTTTATCTGATAATCGCTTTTTTTAACTTATTATTTCTCCTACAATCCCCAAATCTGCGATATTCGATATTGGAAATGAGGTATTCATGAGTACAGACAAACACAGTAAACTCATCATTCTTGGTTCAGGCCCTGCCGGCTACACTGCTGCCGTTTATGCGGCCCGCGCTAATCTGAACCCCGTACTCATTACAGGAGTCGAAAAAGGTGGTCAATTGACGACCACAACTGAGGTTGAAAACTGGCCCGGTGACCCTGAAGGTTTGACAGGCCCTGGCTTGATGGAACGTATGTCCCAACATGCCGAAAAATTTCAAACAGAAATTATTTCTGATCATATTAAGAAAGTCGATTTTTCAAAAAGACCATTCCGCTTATACGGTGATGAGCAAGAATATACCTGTGATGCCTTAATCATCGCAACAGGTGCTTCTGCCCGTTATTTAGGCTTACCTTCTGAGGAAGAATTCAAAGGGCGTGGTGTTTCTGCCTGTGCAACTTGTGATGGTTTCTTTTATCGCAAGCAAAAAGTGGCTGTCATCGGAGGTGGTAATACTGCGGTTGAAGAAGCACTGTATCTGGCTAATATTGCTTCTGAAGTGCATCTGATCCACCGCCGTGATAGTTTCCGCGCAGAAAAAATCCTGATTGACCGTTTAATGGATAAAGTGAAGAACGGCAATATCGTTCTGCATACTGATCGTACGCTGGATGAAGTTCTGGGTGATGAGATGGGAGTCACCGGTGTCCGCATTCGCAATACTAGCAATGACAGCACTGAAGAGCTGGCTCTCACCGGTGTCTTCATTGCGATTGGCCATAGCCCGAATACCCCTATTTTTGCAGAACAGCTTGAACTGACAAACGGGTATATCAAGGTTCAGTCCGGCCTGCATGGTAATGCGACTCAAACTTCCATTCCGGGTATCTTTGCTGCCGGTGATGTGATGGACCATGTTTATCGTCAGGCGGTCACTTCAGCCGGTACTGGCTGTATGGCAGCACTGGATGCTGAACGTTATCTGGACGGGTTGGCAGGCAAGTAATCATTAATTCTAAAGGCGCTATTTCGATAGCGCTTTTTAACAGGTAACATATGAAACACTTGAGCTGGTAATACGGTCACCAGTCTTTTTTTGATACACGTTATCATCACCTGCTACTCTGAAATTTTTCTTATGGACAAAACAAGACAATCTGAACTTGTTCGATGGTTGAGACAACAAAGTGCCCCAGCCCGTCGATGGCTTCGCTTATCTATGCTATTGGGCCTGATTTCTGGTTTACTTATTATTGCTCAGGCTTGGCTACTCGCTTCCCTTCTTCAAGCACTCATCATGGATAATATTCCCCGTGAAAATCTCATCAGTCAGTTTGTGATGTTAATGGTATCGTTCACATTGAGAGCCATTGTCATTGCTGCGCGGGAACGCATCGGATTTATCTGTGGCAAAGTTGTACGTCAACAAATTCGCGGTATGGTATTAGATAAACTGGCGCAATTAGGGCCGGTCTGGGTTAAGGGAAAACCTGCGGGGAGCTGGGCGACAATTATTCTGGAACAAATTGAAGATATGCAGGATTTTTATTCCCGCTATTTGCCTCAAATGACCCTTGCCGCCACGATCCCTGTTTTAATCCTGATAACTATTTTTCCTATTAATTGGGCCGCGGGTGTTATTTTGTTCGTTACTGCCCCCTTGATTCCTCTTTTTATGGCTTTGGTCGGGTTAGGCGCTGCGGATGCCAATCGCCGCAATTTTGTTGCACTCGGTCGCTTGAGCGGTAATTTCCTTGATCGTCTGCGAGGTCTCGAAACACTGCGCCTGTTCCATCGGGGAAAAGCAGAAGTTAAGCAAATTACCGAATCAACTGAAGACTTTCGCCTCAGAACGATGGAAGTTCTGCGAATGGCATTTTTATCTTCTGCCGTGCTGGAATTCTTTGCTGCTGTTTCCATTGCTGTTGTTGCCGTTTATTTTGGTTTTTCCTATCTGGGAGAGCTGCATTTTGGCAGTTATGGCTTTAGTGTCACTCTATTTGCCGGGTTTCTTGCACTTATCCTTGCGCCTGAATTTTTTCAGCCGCTGCGTGATTTAGGCACTTTTTATCATGCTAAAGCTCAGGCTGTCGGCGCAGCTGAGTCCCTTTTCACACTGTTAAGCAGTGATGGAGAACACATCACTGGCGGAGGCGAAAAGACCTTATCTGATAAAACCGCCGTCATTCTTGAAGCAAGCGAACTGGAAATTCTTTCACACAGTGGTCATTGTCTTGCTGGCCCTTTGAATTTCACGATTGAACGAAACCAGCGGGTGGCATTGGTCGGGAAAAGTGGGGCAGGAAAAAGTTCGCTGATCAATGTGCTGCTGGGTTTTCTTCCTTACCGTGGCTCACTGAAAATCAATGGCAATGAACTGCGTGAGCTTGATCTCGATAAATGGCGTGAGCAATTAAATTGGGTCGGGCAAAACCCTCACCTGCCTGAACAAACGCTGCTCGACAATATTCGTCTGGGTCAATTTGATGCTACGCCTGAACAGCTCCAAGAAGTGATGCAGCGCGCTTATGTTTCAGAGTTTATGAACAATCTTCCTGACGGTGTAAATACCGTTATTGGTGATAATGCCGCGCGTTTATCTGTCGGACAGGCGCAACGCGTTACAGTCGCGCGCGCGTTGTTGAACCCTTGTCAGTTACTGTTGTTAGATGAACCCGCAGCCAGCCTTGATGCGAACAGTGAGCAACGTGTCATGAGGGCATTAAATCAGGCATCCCGCCAGCAAACCACGTTATTGGTTACACACTTACTGGAAGAAACAGTGGAGTACGACCAGATTTTTGTGATGGAAAAGGGATTAATGATCGAAAAAGGTGATTATCAAAGCCTGAGCCAATCTCAAGGTGCATTTTCCCGTCTGTTGTCCCATCGCAGTGTGGAGCTTTAATTATGCGTGTACTACTGCCATTTCTCGCGCTATATCGTCGTCACTGGTTTCTTATTAGCTTAAGTATGGTCCTGACAACTGTAACATTGTTAGCCAGTATTGGCTTACTGACATTGTCGGGCTGGTTTCTTGCTGGCACCGCTGTGGCGGGTTTGACAGGAAAATATACCTTTAACTATATGCTGCCTGCGGCGGGTGTTCGCGGAGCTGCCATTTTCCGCACAGTTGGTCGCTATGGTGAACGGTTAGCCAGCCATGATGCAACGTTTCGGGTACTTGCCCATCTGCGCGTTTTCACTTTTCAGAAAATACTGCCACTTTCTCCGGGAGGAATTGCCCGTTTCCAGCAAGGAGAGTTGTTGAATAGGGTTGTGGCTGATGTTGAAACCTTAGATCATCTCTATTTACGTGTCATTTCTCCGATTCTGGCTTCACTGGCCGTCATCGTTGTCCTGACATTCGGTTTGGGTTTCCTTGATGAGAGGCTTGCTTATACTCTTGGCGGTATTATGTTGGGATTGTTGCTGACATTACCTTTTGCTTTTTATCACGCAGGTAAATCTCACGGCAGCAATATCACCGTGTTACGAGGTCAATATCGGGCTTTGCTCACCCGTGCACTACAGGGTCAGGCAGAATTAACGGTATTTGGTGCGCTTAAACGCTTCCGCCAAAACCTGTCCGACGTTGAATCAAGTTGGTTGAAAAGCCAGCAAAAACAAGCCAGTCTGACAGGATTTTCCCAAGCCATCATGATTTTTGCTACCGGCATGACGGTAACATTGGTGTTATGGCTGTCGGCGGCCAGCGTGGGCGAAAATAATCAGCCCGGACCATTGATTGCGCTGTTTACATTCTGTGCGCTTGCTGCTTTTGAATCCCTTGGGCCTGTTACCGTAGCTTTCCAACATATGGGCCAAGTTATCTCATCGGCAACCCGTGTTTCTCAACTGATGCACCAGAAAGCTGAGGTGACTTTCCCTGCTCAGGGAGCAAGCTATGCTGACAATCTCAGCCTTGAGATAAAAAATATCAATTTCACTTATCCTAATCAGCCCCTGCCGGTATTACGCCAAGTTTCATTATCCCTGCAAGCAGGTGATCATATTGCACTATTAGGTAAAACCGGTTGCGGTAAATCGACCCTTTTACAATTGCTGACCCGTGCATGGGATGTCGATAGCGGTGAAATTTTATTCAATCAGCAGGCTATCTCCAGTTATGATGAAGCAACGCTGAGAACAATGATGTCTATCGTTCCCCAGCGAATACATGTATTCAGCCATACGCTGCGTGAAAATTTACTGTTGGCAAAACCCGATGCCCCGGATGAAGAACTGGCAACCGTTTTAAAACTGGTCGGGTTAGGGAACTTGCTAGACAACGATGAAAAGCTAAACTGTTGGTTGGGAGAAGGCGGACGCCAACTTTCTGGCGGAGAACAACGCCGTTTGGGTATTGCCAGAGCATTACTGCATGATGCACCGTTCATGCTTCTGGATGAGCCGACAGAAGGGCTTGATGCCGATACCGAACAACAAATTTTGTCGCTGCTACGCCAGAGTTGCCAACATAAAACACTTATTATGATTACCCATCGGTTAACCGGTTTACAGCACATGGATAGTATCTGTGTGATGGATGGAGGACGGATCATCGAACAGGGACAGCACGCTGTATTACTGTCCCAACAAGGGCTTTATTACCAATTCTATCAACGGCAGAACTATTCCCATGAGTAATGTTCAGGAGTAATGTATTTTCATGTTGATAGCTCAATTGGATGATTCATTTGAATTTCCTCACCCAGCCAATGCCTTAGCAGAGCCGAATGGCCTGCTGGCGTTCGGCGGAGATTTGAGTGTAGAAAGGTTAAAGTCAGCGTATAATAGCGGTATTTTCCCGTGGTTTTCCCCCGATGACCTTCCGTTATGGTGGTCGCCTGACCCAAGAGCCGTGCTGATCCCAGGAGAATTACATACCGGACGGACTTTGCGACGTTTTATTCGCAAACATCCTTACCAAATTACGGTAAACTATGCTTTCGATCAGGTGATATATGGTTGCGCCCAACGGCAGGAAGGCACATGGATTGGTGCTGACATCCAGCAAGGCTACCAAACCCTACATCAGGAAGGTCTGGCACATTCAGTTGAAGTTTGGCATGAACACCAGCTTGTCGGTGGGTTATATGGCGTTAGTGTAGGGACGCTATTTTGTGGTGAATCTATGTTTAGCAAAATGGAGAATGCATCTAAGTGTGCTTTTGTGGCATTCTATCACCATTTTTTACGTCATGGCGGCCAGTTATTTGATTGTCAGGTGTTAAATCACCATACCGAATCATTGGGCGCAAAAAATATTCCAAGAAGCGAATTTCTCCGGCATCTCGATCAATATAAAAAACAGCCATTGCAAACCGGCTGTTGGGATGAGCAAGTGCTGGGGCTATAATGAATACTTTTATGTTCATATGTTCACGGTGGGTATGTCGGCTCCATCATGAGGAAAATGATGGTTTAAAATACGACATTCCTTTACATAATGAGGGTTTTTCGGCATTATCTGCCGGTTAAAAAACTATGGTTGTTACATTTAGAGGATTAGATGGCCAAAGAAGACAATATTGAAATGCAGGGTACTGTGTTAGACACACTACCAAACACCATGTTCCGTGTCGAATTAGAAAACGGACACGTCGTTATTGCTCACATTTCAGGCAAAATGCGTAAGAACTATATTCGTATCCTGACTGGAGACAAGGTTACAGTTGAGCTAACTCCATATGACCTGAGCAAAGGCCGTATCGTCTTCCGTAGCCGCTGATTCGCAGACCTTTTTTTAGCACCACAGGTAATTTATTTAACCATTACCTGTGGTGCTGCTCTCCATCTCACGACCAGTTTTTACCGTGCTTTATAGCACGGCATCTTCTGGTTTTTTCTTATTTGACTTCGATTTTTGTGCGCCGCTGAAGTCGTATTTCAGTTTCTGTTTATCTTTATCAAGGCCAATTCTGACTGAACCACCATGAACTAAAGAGCCAAACAGTAACTCATTTGCCAATGGTTTTTTCAGGTTATCCTGAATCGCGCGTGCCATCGGACGAGCGCCCATCGCTTTATCATAGCCTTTATCACATAACCACTGACGAGCATCGGTACTGATTTCCAGAGAAACACCTTTTTCATCAAGCTGGACTTGTAATTCAACGATAAATTTATCGACTACCTGCTGAATCACTTCCACAGAAAGTGCATCAAACCAAATAATGCTGTCAAGACGGTTACGGAATTCAGGTGTAAAAATCCGCTTGATTTCTTCCATACCATTAGTACTACTATCCTGTTCAGTGAAACCAATGGATTTGCGTTGTATCTCACGTACTCCGGCATTCGTTGTCATTACCAGAATCACATTGCGAAAATCGGCTTTGCGGCCATTGTTATCCGTCAATGTGCCGTTATCCATAACCTGAAGCAGCAAGTTAAATACATCAGGATGTGCTTTTTCAATTTCATCAAGCAGCAGTACCGCGTGAGGGTGTTTGATAATGGCGTCTGTTAACAACCCACCCTGATCATAACCAACATAGCCCGGAGGAGCACCCAGTAAGCGGCTGACAGTATGACGTTCCATATACTCAGACATATCAAACCGCAGTAATTTGATATTAAGTACTTTCGCCAACTGAACAGTTACCTCCGTTTTACCCACGCCTGTCGGCCCGGCAAACAAAAAAGAACCGATCGGTTTATGCTCCTGACCCAATCCGGCGCGGCTCATCTTGATGGCTTCAGTTAATGCGCCGATTGCTCTGTTTTGCCCAAAAACCAACATCTTTAAACGATCATCCAGTGTTCTCAATACATCTTTGTCACTGGATGAAACTGTTTTTTCGGGAATGCGGGCAATACGGGCTACCACAGATTCAATATCAGACACATTGATGGTTTTTCTGCGGCGGCTACTCGGCACTAATCTCGTTCGTGCTCCGGCTTCGTCAATGACATCGATGGCTTTATCCGGCAAATGACGATCAGTGATATATTTTACCGACAGTTCAACGGCGGCCCGGATAGCTTTCGACGTATAGCGGACATCGTGATGTGCCTCATATTTGGCGCGCAATCCATTAATAATCTGTACCGTTTCTTCGGCAGAAGGTTCAAGGATATCAATTTTCTGGAATCGGCGAGCCAATGCACGATCTTTTTCAAAAATATGGCTGAATTCCTGATAAGTTGTTGAACCGATTACCCGGATCCGACCACTGGATAAAAGCGGTTTAATCAGATTCGCTGCATCCACTTGCCCACCAGAGGCAGCGCCTGCGCCAATAATAGTATGGATTTCGTCAATGAAGAGAATGCTTTTACTGTCTTGCTCCAACATTTTTAGCAAGGCTTTGAAGCGCTTCTCAAAATCACCGCGATATTTCGTTCCTGCCAGCAATGAGCCAATGTCCAGTGAGTAAATCGTGCAATCCTGCATAACATCCGGGACATTTTTCTGCACTATCCGCCATGCAAGCCCTTCAGCAATAGCCGTTTTACCAACTCCTGACTCTCCAACAAACAGAGGGTTATTCTTGCGCCGACGGCATAATACCTGAACGGTTCTTTCCAACTCATTCTGACGCCCGACAAGAGGGTCGATTTGCCCTTTTTGCGCTAACTGGTTTAGGTTTGTAGTGAAATTTTCCAATCTATCCTCACCTATCACTTGTTCTTCCTGAACTGGACTAACGTTATGATGAGATTCATTATCGAGTTCATCTTTACGTGTTCCGTGAGATATAAAATTCACAACATCCAGCCGACTGACATCATGCTTACGCAATAAATAAGCCGCCTGAGACTCTTGTTCACTAAAAATCGCAACTAATACATTTGCTCCAGAAACTTCTGAGCGCCCCGAAGATTGCACGTGAAATACCGCACGTTGCAAAACCCGCTGAAAACTGAGTGTGGGCTGTGTATCCCGATCATCATTCTCAGATAATAAGGGGGTTGTTTGAGTAATAAAATTTTCCAGTTCCTGACGCAACGTTGCCAGATCGACCTTACAAGCCTCCAGTGCTTCTCGCGCTGATGTGTTACTTAACAACGCCAGCAACAGGTGCTCTACAGTCATAAATTCATGTCTGTTATCCCTTGCTTTGGCAAAAGCAATGTTGAGACTGAGTTCCAATTCTTGATTGAGCATAAGCACCTCCTCCTAAAATCAGTAAATCAATCAGGCCCTTTCCAGAGTGCAAAGTAACGGATGCTCGTGCTCCTTAGCATACATGTTCACTTGCGCAGCCTTTGTTTCTGCGACCTCTGCTGTATAAATACCGCAAATAGCCTTCCCTTGGTAATGGACATCCAGCATTAGTTTCGTAGCTCGTTCAACATCATAAGAAAAGAACTTTTGCAATACGTCAACCACAAACTCCATAGGGGTATAATCGTCATTGTTAAGAATGATCATATACATTGAAGGCGGCTGTAACTTTTGCTTTTCTTTTTCCTCAACAAACTCTTTAGTATTCAAATTGTTATTAAACTGACTCATTGCCTTTCCACTGAATATCATCTTCCTACTAGATTTTAGTATGAACTAATTCACTCTACCTCTATATATTTTATCACTTCATAAAACACTCTGCTTATTCCCGTAGACGATCAGAACAACTATTCCACCTGAAAATCTGATACCGTTATCTATATCAAACTTTAGTAATTTGAAACAGTCTGACGTGTCTTCCTAACTTGACGATGAAATGAATTTCACTACAGTGTATTTTATGAACTCCATACCTAACTGGGCGGCTGTTCATAATCCTGAAATTTTTAGTGATTCCTAAACCCGAAATCATAATACGAGGGATAGAGAAGTATGGAGACAGGTACAGTTAAATGGTTCAATAATGCAAAGGGCTTTGGATTTATTTGCCCGATAAGCGGTGGTGATGACATATTTGCTCACTATTCAACCATTCAAATGGATGGTTATAGAACGCTAAAAGCCGGGCAAAAAGTGAATTTCAGTGTTCATCAAGGCCCTAAAGGTAACCATGCCAGCCTTATTGTTCCTCTGGAAGATATCTCAGAATCAAAGAAAGAGTAACCCATAAGTTCGCTGTTCTCACGTCACAGATAAACAATCTTTATCTGTGACGTTTTTATTCTGACAGTGAGCCTGCCTGTCGCTACAATCACTTTTTTTCGCAAAACATTTTTATTAACAAATAGTTAAATTAACAAAAAGGTCGTTTGAAAGCCGATGAGTAAACTCACTTTAGAGATAAAAAGGTGAGATGTAAATAAATTGTATGTAAATGACATCCGTGTAGTAGTAAACCATTTTTTATCATTAAATATCAGTAAGAATAGATTAATACATCTATTATATTCCTTACCTTTAACGTTAATTATTTGTTAGCTTTATCCCACCAATACCAATTAAATAGTAAAAATGCATTGAATTTCAGGTAAATTGCCTTTATCTTGCTCATTACCTTAGTGTAAATAAATTGTTACTACTGCTTTTCAACGTTTTTATTACCCGTTATAGGTATACCCGATGATCCGATAAATCATCCTATATCCTGCTGATAATGAACGTATAAATGCAGCTTTAACGCTGTAATCGATAAATATACCCTATGGATTTCGAGTTGCATCGCGGCGGCAAGTGAATGAATCCCCTGAACATAGATAACCGTATTTTTATAAAAACACGGCGATTGAAGCGAGCGAGTGTAGCCAACAAAGAGACAACTTGAAAGACGACGGGTATAACGGGTATGAAAGACTTTTATTATTATAAGGATATGTAACATGTATTCAGGATTACTTATTATCCTCCTGCCATTAAGCCTGGGTTATCTAATTCATCTGAATAATAAAACTGTACTTACCGGCGTTCACCAGCTACTCAATATGTTGGTTTATCTCATTCTCTTACTGATGGGAATTAACCTCGCCATGCTGGAAAATCTGGGCAACAATTTACTTTCTATTCTATTGTATGCAATGACATTTCTTCTGTGCATATTTGCCACTAATTTACTGGCACTTTTTCTATTAGAAAAAAAAGAACCTTGGGTGATTACAGATTATAAACCAGAAGATGCCCCTCCTCGTTTACACATGATATTGGATTCTCTCAAATTATGTGGCGCTTTGATCTTAGGTTTTGCTTTTGGCCTGACAGAATGGTCATGGTTTAATTTTGCCGGTAAAGCCAGTGAAATCACGTTAATTTTCTTACTTTTTCTGGTTGGTATTCAATTACGCAATAACGGCATGAGCCTGAAACAAACATTAATGAATCGCCGTGGGGCTGTTATCGCCATCGTTGTGGCTATCAGCTCGCTGATCGGCGGCATGATTGCAGCTTTTCTGCTCGGATTGCCAATTACAACAGGTCTTGCTGTTGCCTCCGGATATGGCTGGTATTCTCTTTCCGGAATTTTACTCTCTGATGCCTATGGGCCAGTGCTTGGCAGCACGGCTTTCTTTAATGATCTGGCACGTGAATTGATATCAGTTCTGCTCATTCCTGTGCTAATCAGCCGTCATCGTTCGACAGCGCTGGGTTTAACCGGTGCAACATCAATGGATTTCACGCTGCCAATATTACAGCGCTGTGGCGGGATAAATATTGTACCAGCGGCTATTGTTCACGGTTTCATATTGAGCCTAATCGCGCCTGTATTGATGGCATTTTTTTCCCAATGGGGTTGAATCACATTTTATGCATAAATATCCAAAAATAATTGTTTTATTGCGTAATATTAGAACAAAAAGATAATAACAGGATAATACTTGATCAAATTAAATCGTTGTAGAATGCTTAATAACTTCGATAAATTGATTAAAATAACAATCCAAGGCGGATATTATTGCATAGTTATTCTTTTGAGATTAATATCCAATCAATCAGTTAACTATTCACACTTATCGCATGAAAATTCAATTAAAAAATATAAATTGTTTCTATGGTGCGCATCAGGCTCTGTTTGATATCAATTTTGAATGTGCATCAGGGGAAACAGTCGTGCTGCTGGGGCCGAGTGGTGCAGGAAAAAGTTCCTTGCTGCGAGTTCTGAATTTACTGGAAATGCCTCGTTCTGGCCAATTAAACATCGCAAATCATCAATTTGACTTTAAACAACCGCTCAGTGCAAAAGATATCCAGACATTACGACAAAATGTGGGTATGGTTTTCCAGCAATACAATTTATGGCCACACCTAACCGTCATGGATAACCTGACCGAAGCTCCCCGCCGGATATTAAAACTCTCTAAACAACAAGCACAGGAAAAAGCGGTTAACTTACTTTCTCGCCTTCGTTTGGAAGAGTTTGCCAATCGCTTTCCATTGCATTTATCGGGTGGGCAACAACAGCGGGTCGCTATTGCACGAGCATTAATGATGGAGCCACGGGTTCTGTTATTTGATGAGCCAACTGCCGCGCTTGATCCAGAAATTACCTCTCAGGTCATTAACATAATAAAAGAGTTGGCAGAAACCGGAATTACCCAAATTATCGTGACACATGAAGTGGAATTTGCCCGTAAAACCGCAAGTCAAGTTATCTATATGGAGAAAGGACATATCGTCGAAAAAGGTGACACAGGTCATTTTTTAAAACCTCAAACAGACGCCTTTGCTCATTATTTATCACACTAAAACTATTATCATCATAAAACTATCATCATCAGCAACATTAATTACCAACAACAAAATGTATGTGAATCACAGGACAGGACACAGCTATGAAAAAGATATTACTTGCAGCCTTATTAACGACATTAACACTTTCCACATTCCCCTTTTCCGCAGCCGCAACTGAAAAAGAAACACTCCGTTTCGCCACTGAGGCCAGTTACCCTCCTTTTGAATTCATTGATGCAAATAACAAAATTCAGGGGTTCGATGTAGATTTGGCAAATGC
This sequence comes from Enterobacteriaceae bacterium, assembly GCA_031253755.1. Taxonomy (GTDB): domain Bacteria; phylum Pseudomonadota; class Gammaproteobacteria; order Enterobacterales; family Enterobacteriaceae; genus Xenorhabdus. The sequence continues at coordinate 18,410 of JAIRVT010000075.1, read as the reverse complement.
GATATGCAAAAAAATCGATGTTAAATGTACCTTTAACAATCAGGCGTTTGATAGCCTGATTCCCAGTCTGAAATTTCGCCGCGTCGATGTGCTGATGGCTGGTATTGACATTACGCCAGAAAGACGAAAACAAGTTGATTTTACTGATATTTATTATGATAACTCAGCCAGTTTTATCGCCATTAAAGGAAAGTTCAACAAAATTTCTGATCTGAAAGGCAAACAGGTAGGCACACAAAATGGCACAACCCATCAAAAATATATGATGGAACAACATAAAGAACTAAACGTTGTCCCTTATGACAGCTACCAAAATGCAATTCTTGATCTGAAAAATGGTCGAGTCAGTGCCGTATTCGGTGACACCGCCGTTGTTAATGAATGGTTAAAAAAGAATGAAGGATTAGCTACGATCGGTGACAAAATCACTGATAAAAATTACTTCGGCACAGGTTTAGGCATCGCTGTTCGCAAAGGCAATACCGCCCTATTGAACAAATTAAACAAAGCGCTGGCTGACATCAAACAAGATGGTACTTATGACACCATCTACAAAAAATGGTTTGAAAATAATAAATAGATCCCAATGAGTGAACTTCAATCTTTAATCAGCGCCGCCGGTATTACCGTCGGCCTTGCTGTCTCGTCCCTCGTGGTTGGCCTGATCCTGGCAATGATTTTTGCTGCATGGGAATCCTCCCGCTGGAAACCTGTTGCATTTGCAGGCACCTGTTGGGTGACGTTAATTCGCGGGTTGCCCGAAATTTTGGTGGTTCTTTTTATCTATTTCGGGAGTTCCCAGCTTCTGCTCATGTTATCGGAAGGTATTGATATCAATCTTGTGGTCTGGCAATTCAAAATACAGATGGAAATTGACAATTTTGAGGTTAGCCCTTTCCTTTGTGGTGTGATTGCTCTCTCCCTGCTTTATGCTGCTTACGCGTCTCAAACATTAAGGGGGGCATTGAAGTCCATTCCTCTGGGGCAACGAGAAGCCGGGCAAGCATTAGGATTGAGTCAAAGCCGAATTTTCTTCCGTCTGATTATGCCGCAAATGTGGCGTCATGCTTTGCCGGGGCTGGGTAATCAATGGTTAGTTTTACTGAAAGATACGGCTTTGGTTTCACTGATCAGTGTTAATGACCTGATGTTACAGACAAAAAGCATCACTACCCGCACACAAGAACCATTCACATGGTATATGATTGCTGCCGTTATCTATCTGCTTATTACGCTGATGAGTCAATTTATCCTTAAACGGCTTGAAGTGCGTGCTACTCATTTTGAACGGAGTACTTCAGATGTTTGAGTCTATAAAGGCTATTTTACCGGGCCTGCCAACCAGCCTTAGCCTGACTTTGTGCGCATTGCTGACAGCCTTTACACTGTCTGTCATCTTGACTGTGATCCTGACGATGAAGCTGCCGGTATTATCGCAATTAGTGAAAGGCTATATCACACTCTTTACCGGAACTCCCCTGCTCGTACAATTTTTTCTGATTTACTATGGCCCAGGGCAATTTCCACTGATCAAAGAATATCCGTGGTTATGGCAGCTTATGTCAGCGCCGTGGCTTTGTGCGATGGTGACATTGGCATTGAACAGTGCAGCCTATTCAACCCAACTTTTTTACGGCGCAGTAAAAGCGATTCCAGCCGGGCAATGGCAATCCTGTGATGCACTTGGCATGTCAAAAGCACATTCCATGCTCATTTTACTGCCTTATGCGTTCAAACGAGCACTTTCATCCTATTCAAACGAAGTGGTATTGATCTTTAAAAGTACATCGCTCGCCAGTACGATAACTTTGCTGGATATCATGGGCTATAGCCAACTCCAGTTTGGCCGGAGCTATGATGTGATGGTCTTTGTCGCTGCGGGGATCATCTATTTGTGTATAAACGGGCTTTTGACACTACTGATGCGTATATTTGAGCGGCACACTTTATCATTTGAACAGCGTTAGCTTGTTATTTCCATTGTTGATGATCATCTATTAACCGCAATGTGTTCTGAGCAAATTGCAGAAAAATTGTTCTCAACAATGGAATTTCCTTCATTGACGGTCAATGGTTATCAAGAACCAATAATGCCAGTGTTTCATAATGCTCGGTGTGTGGGAACATATCGAATAGTTGTACTTTATCTATACGATATTGCTCAAGCATAAGAATATCTTTTGCCATCGTTTCTGCGTTACAGCTTGAATAAAGAATGAATTTAGGTGTCACCCGGTTAAGGTATTGGCACAGCTCCTTACCAATTCCCCGGCGCGGAGGGTTAACCAATACCAGTTCCGGAATTTGTGACTTATCAAGCGCAAAATGGGTAGAATCCAGTGCCTGAAACTCAACCTGATTGAGGCCAAGACTGTCAGCCGAACGTTTCGCACAAGCAATGGCTTCCTCACTGATTTCAATTCCCGTCAGCCTTGTTTCTTTATCTGCACAATGCAGGCCAAAACCACCTGCACCACAAAACAGATCCCACATACTATTAATCTTCAGCTCCCTGACCCACTGACCGGCGGTCGCGTAAAGCTGAGAAGCGATATCCGGATTAGTCTGGAAAAAGCTGCGAGGGCGGATATACAGGGGAATATGGTTGAAATTTTCCTGTAACATATTATTTTCAGTGAAGATAATCTCTTTTTCACCTTCCAGAATTGCCATATGAGTCGGCTGGATATTGGCAGAAATCACGGTCAGTTGCGGTAATTGTTCCTGCAACCACGGTAAAGCCCGTTTCAACTGTTCTACCTTAGTTTCTGAACGCAATACAAACCGCAGCATCATTTCATGGTTAGCACGGCTTTCGGTCAATAAAAGATATTTTAGTTCACCTTTTTTGCGGGTAACGTTGTATGGAACTAACCCTGCTTTAGCAATAAAGATTTTGATTGTATCAAATATTGGCTGAAAATACGGAGGATACAAGGGACAATCGCACAGATCGACCGTTCTGCCGTCCCGGTGTAACATTCCAAGCAAAGGGCGTTCCACGCTGCCACTCACGACCATTTTAGCTTTATTACGAAACCCGGTAATTTGACTGGCAACAGGAGGCTGCCAGCATGTTATAGCCGATTGTTGTAAAAGCTTCTGTAAATGTTCTTGTTTATCAGATAATTGCTTCAAATAGGACTTATCAAGCCACTGACAGGAGTGACAATGTCCCGCGATATACTGCGCACACTGCATTGTAAAAAACCACATTAAAAAATATTAGTGCAAAGTAAACGTTGAAGTTTTTGTTGAAGCCTGTGGTTCTTCATCTTCCACTTCTTCTATTATTTCTACTTCCAACTCGCTTTCCATATCATCATTGATATAGAGAAAATTGTTGCTGTGAACTTCAAAAATCACATTAGCAATTTGTTCTTCACTTTGCTTTAAAAAATGAGAGAACTGCTGGAAAGTTATTCCAGCGGCAACGGAAAATGCCTGACACACGACCAATTTCGGCAGATTATCGTCCTGAACATCAAGGAACGCCTTAACAGTCAGGGAGCTGGCATTAATCTGGCTCAAATTGGCAACCAATGGAACGATGGCAGTGGGCCTGACTTCAGCCAGTGCGGAAAAACAAATAACATCCCCTAACAGATCAATCTTGGCATCAAGCAAGCCATCAATGTTCTGCATATGAGGTAAATAGAGCACTGGATTTGATTCACCCTCGAAATAAGAGATTTTGAGCTTATCAAGCCAATTACATAGTGTTTCTAAACTGGGAATAACCATAGAATCCATTGGATCAACCTCATATGACTTAAAGTGACATATGCTACCTTGGAACAACATTAGGATAGCAACATGAAATCGTTAACCTATTTTGTTTTTTCTTCATCAGCAGTGAACTGATGAGCTTTACTTACGTCCTTATGATCAATTCCCAAGAAGGAAAGATGATAGATAGCACGCCAGATAATATGGATAGCTGCCGGAATCAAACAACCAATGCCAAATAAGATCATAGCAATGTGTGCTTCTGTCGTCATTAATAAAGGTGATAGCATTATACTATTCGTTATTGATAAGTAAGCCAAAACCAATAACCCGAACCCTAATATTTCTAACAAAATCACTAACTTTGGCATATCCGCCAAAGAGCGCATCTCTTTTGATGTGTGGTTTTTCATCTGTTGACTACCTTCCGAATCTGTCAGGTGAAATAAATTCCTCGCCTGTCCTTATCAGGTTATCATACCTCAACCTCTACTATTGGCAGGACTTATTAAAGCAAAAGGAAATTCCTACTTTTTTTTACCTGCACTTACAGGCATAGTGACGCTACATTACATACCGATGTATATCCTAAACCTAAAGGGTATAGTTCATGATGACTATCCCCATGACTACTATCACTAAGGAGTTCATATGTATACTGTCATTTTTGGTCGTCCCGGCTGCCCATACTGTGTCCGCGCTAAAGAACTGGCTGAAAAATTAAAAGCAGAGCGCGAAGACTTTGATTACCGTTATATTAATATTCAGGCTGAAGGCATTACCAAAGAAGACTTATCAAAAACAGTAGGCAAACCTGTCGAAACTGTCCCTCAGATTTTCATTGATGAGAAACACATTGGTGGCTGCACTGATTTTGAAGCCTATGCCAAAGAACACTTAGACCTCTACAAATAATCTCTGGCATCCGCTATTCAGTGAAGAGAGCAGTTCTCTTGCTGAGTAGCGGTATCCTGTTAATTTTGAAAAAATTTTAAACTCACCTCAACACAATCTGTGATTGAATTGAAAAAAAATTATGTAATTTTTTTCAATCAAAAGAACTTTCATGTTTTCATATAGTCTCAATTATTGCCACTGCTTTTCTTTGATGTCCCCATATTGAGGAGCCCGATAGTCATCCCTTTTGGTTAAAGACTATCGGGTTTTTTGTTGGAAACAGGATGGATATATCTCTTTGTTGAACCACATGATAAAATTATCGTTTAACAACAATCCGATAAAGCACGTTATCATGTTTTTACTTTAATGCGCGTGTGAGGCTTACTTTGATAGAACAACTGAACCACAATTTATATACTCTTATCAATGCCACACCAGATTCATCCTCTGGCATGATCATGTTTGCTATCCTCGCTGCAAAATATCTGGTACTTGTATACCCAATCACCTTAGCCATTTTCTGGTTGTGGGGTAAAAAAGAAACCATCTCACGCCAGCGCATTGTTGTTAGTAAATCCTGTATTGCTTTCGCTGTTGCCATCACAATGTCATCTATTATTGGTGCTCTTGCTCCACATGCACGCCCCTTTGTGGAAGGCATTGGCTATAATTTTCTTCCCCATACACCGACAGCTTCTTTCCCCAGTAATCATGGCACTGCTGTATTTACTTTTTCGCTGGCCTTTACCTTTTGGTATCGCATCCGGTTAGGTCTCTACCTGATGGTTATTGCTTGTGTTGTGGCGTGGTCTAGAATCTATGTAGGCGTTCATTGGCCGATTGACATGTTAGGCGCATTTTTGGTCAGCCTGATGGCATGTGCAATTACCCAGATATTCTGGCATCTTTATGGCACATATTTACAAAATAAACTCACGTTCCTTTACCATTTCTGCTGTGCTTTCCCTATCAGAAAAGGTTGGATGCAAAACTAAGTCTGGATAAAGAATCAACAGAATACACGCCCCCCAGTGCCAGAGAATAATAACGCTGTATATTAGAGCAAATGTTACTGGGGGAAGTTATCATTGGAGAATGACGATTGGAAGAATGATAACCAACATATTATTATGTTTTCTTTATGAAAATACGTTACTTTGATTTCTTTTTATTCAGCCTTTTTTGAAATATAAGAAATTTATTAACTCCTGACATTCAATACATTAAACAACCATTCATATAGGAATGACTAAAAGTCAGCATAATTACTTTACTTTTATTTCATATGGATACAATAAACAACGCCTGAATATTTATATTTTAAAATATAAAAATTTAATATTAATCTTACTTTTTATCACCAAAATAGATATATATAAAAGCAATATTATTAATATATGAACATTAATCAAGCATAATGAGATAAAGGCAGAACATTAAAATTTAAATAATGATATAGCCCCTCTATTTTTAGCGAATATGACTTATTTAATATTTAATTAACATCATTGCGAGAGCTTATAACATATTAATTATTAGATATAAATTTCGCAATTGAGAGAATGATCACGGTACACTGCACTAAAAATAATTATATTCTTTCCACTGCATTTTATGGTTAGCCATTTTTGACTTAAGTATCAAAAATAAAACTGAGTTGGATTAGATCACTCTGTTTAAAATGACTGTATTTTGGGCAATATCATTAATACAGTTATATTAATGTTTAAATAACCATCAGATTAATATCTGGCAACTTATTATTCATATAACGAACCCGGCTCGTGCATTCTATGAATGTGCGAGTTTAGTAGTTTTTTTATTTTACAATAGCGCGTTATTTCGGAGATTTTATGGACACATCTCAAACGAGTTCAATCGCATCCTCTGCTTATAGCAAAAGTGATTACTCTACCTGGCGTAAATCAGATACTGTATGGATGTTGGGATTATATGGCACAGCCATTGGCGCTGGTGTTCTATTTCTTCCCATCAACGCCGGTATCGGTGGATTGATCCCGCTTATTATCATGGCCTTGCTTGCACTGCCGATGACATTTTTCGCGCACCGGGGAATGTGCCGTTTTGTCCTGTCAGGCAAAAATAGCGGTGAAGATATTACGGGTGTGGTAGAAGAGCATTTCGGTAAAGTCGCAGGTTTTTTTATTACGATTCTCTATTTCTTTGCCATCTACCCTATCCTGCTCGTTTACAGCGTTGCGCTGACCAATACTGTGGAAAGTTTTATCACCCACCAGCTACATATGAATGCACCACCTCGTGCATTGCTGGCGCTGATCTTGATCCTCGGTGTTATGAGTATCATTCGCTTTGGTGAGAAAACCATTGTTAAGGCGATGAGCGTATTGGTGTTTCCATTCGTCACCGTTCTGATGCTGCTGGCTCTGTACCTGATCCCTAACTGGAACACGGCAATTTTTGATACTTTTTCGCTGGAAAGTTCTCTTTCATCCACCAGCAATCACGGCATGTTGTTCACCCTGTGGTTAGCGATTCCGGTGATGGTTTTTTCTTTCAACCATTCCCCAATCATCTCTGCATTTGCTGTCGCAAAACGTGAAGAGTACGGTGAAAATGCAGAGAAAAAATGCTCACGCATTCTGGCCTACGCTCATATCATGATGGTGCTGACAGTCATGTTCTTCGTCTTTAGCTGCGTATTGAGCCTGACTCCTGAAAATCTGGCAGAAGCTAAAGCACAGAACATTACTATTCTGTCTTATCTGGCCAACCATTTTAACGCTCCTGTTATTGCCTATGTTGCGCCATTCATTGCCTTTATTGCGATTACCAAGTCGTTCCTTGGTCATTATCTGGGCGCTCGTGAAGGTTTTAATGGCATCATTAACAAGGCGTTGAATGCTCAGGGTAAATCTCTTCAGCACAGAACACTGAATCGTATCACTAGCCTCTTTATGCTGATTAGTGCGTGGATTGTTGCCACTCTGAACCCAAGTATTCTGAACATCATTGAATCTCTGGGCGGGCCGATTATTGCCATGATCCTGTTTATCATGCCAATGTATGCCATCTACAAAGTTCCAGCTATGCGCAAATATGCAGGTAAACCAAGCAACATCTTCGTTGTTGTGACAGGTTCAGTCGCTATTTCTGCGGCAATTTATTCTGTGATCTAAAGACGCTGGCGGACAGTTTTTAACCATTACTGCCAGTCCCTGAAAAATGCCAGCTATCTTTATGATAACTGGCATTTTTAATCACGAACCATGAACCACAACTCATGAACCGAAAATTGAATTAAACCAGCCACTGACCGTTTTCACAATAAAATCCCAAGCCCGCCCAAAAAAGCCGCCTTCTTCAACAGCGTCTTTAACGACTAACGGCTGTTGCGCAATAACTTTGCCGTCCAGCACAAAATTGACACTCCCGACAACCTGATTTTTGGCTAATGGCGCCTCCAGTGAAGGTTGGTTCAATGTAAAATTGACTTTTACGTTAGCGGCTTGCCCACGCAATACGGTCACTGCGGTATCTTTTTCTACACCTAAGGCAACGTGAGCGCGATTTCCATACCACACTCTTTCTTCCATCAGCACATCACCAGCCTTAATTGGGGCACTGTTTTCATAAGAACGAAATCCCCATGACAGCAATTTTGTACTATCCGTAAAACGCATACGATCACTTGGCGCACCTAAAACCACTGAAATTAAACGCATCGGGCCTTCGGTTGCAGAAGCAACAAGGTTAAATCCTGCGCCACTGGTATGCCCTGTTTTGATGCCATCCACATTCATATTTTTGTCCCACAACAAACGATTGCGGTTAGGCTGGCGAATATTGTTAAAAGAAAATTCTTTTTCTTTATTCAACGCATATTCTTCTGGAACATCACGGATCAGAGCCTGCCCTAAGAGAGCCATATCATGCGCTGTACTGTACTGACCATTGGCATCCAGACCATGGACGGTTTTAAAATGCGTATTTGTCAGCCCCAAAGATTGAGAATATTTATTCATCAAGTCAACAAAGGCATCCTGGCTGGCTGCCACGTGTTCTGCAAGTGCAATGCTGGCGTCATTGCCAGACTGAATCACAATGCCACGGTTTAAATCAATCAACTTGACTTTATCTCCTGGTTTTAAAAACATCAGAGATGAACCTTTAAGCTTGGGATTGCCTGTCGCCCAGGCATCTTTCCCCACCGTCACCCAATCTTGTGGAGAAACTTTGCCTGATTTAATCGCCTGACCAATCACATAGCTGGTCATCATCTTGGTCAGACTTGCCGGGTCCAACCGCTCATCCGGATGATTCGAAGCCAAAATTCTTCCACTGGTGTAGTCCATCAAAACATAAGCTTTAGCACTAATTTCGGGAGCAGCAGGTTCACCCAACGCATATGAACTGGCACTTGCCAACCAAAAAAAACTCACCCCGACCGTAAAAAACGTTATTCTTTGCTTCTGACCTCTTTTTTTCATCATTTCCCGCCTTATTCTCCGACAACCGAATATAAAATCTCTATTAATATAGGACGCGATGTGATAAGACTCCAACCCTATAACGTAAAGATTAACCTATAATTCATCTCAATTAACCATCCTATTTAAGGAGAAAATCATGCTGACAGTCTGGGGTCGTAAGAATTCCTCAAATGTAAAAAAAGTGCTTTGGTGTCTGGAAGAGTTAAAGGTTCCCTATCAGCAAATTGATATTGGTGGAAAGTTTGGCGGGCTCAATGATCCAGAATATTTACGGCTGAATCCCAATGGTGTGATCCCATGCTTACAGGACGATGATTTTGTGTTGTGGGAATCAAATGTCATTGTTCGATATATCGTCGAAAAATCAGGTAAGAACATTCTTCATCCAACTAATATTAAAGAAAAATATAATATTGAGAAATGGATGGAGTGGGTCAGTTGTAATCTGTTTTTCCCCATCAAACAGCTCATGATAAACCTTGTCAGAACCCCTGAAGCGCAACGGGATCAAAAAGTAATTTCTCAGGCATTAACCGAAATAGAAAAGTTGCTAAAAATAGCGGATGAGGCATTAAGCCAGCAAACTTATCTTTCCGGTGAAAAATTTGGCATGGCTGATATCGCACTTGCTCCTTTTGTCTATCCGTGGGTCAATGTCGTGACAGAGCGCCCTTCACTGCCAAACTTAGAACGCTGGTATCAATTAATGACAGAAAGACCGGCATTTCAGAAGATTGTTATGATCGAAATAAATTAATTACACACTCATCGGCATTCTTCCGGGATCTGGATATTGGTACTCAAACCCCAGATCCCGGCAAATACGGCTTCCATCAATCACTTTATATTCTCCTGAATGGTTTTTCCCTTCCTCATTTTCTTCTGGCAGTAAAAACTCAGGCGGGATCAGATTGAGCTGGCGACAGGCTTGCGCGTAAAATTCAGATTTTTTAGGGTGTTTCGGCGCACATAAATTATAAATATTTCCCCCTTCAGAACGCTGAATTAAGAGTTTAATGGCAGAAATAGCATCATCCTGATGCACTAAATTAACTGCATTTTCGCCTCCAACAACCGCTTTTTTCCCTGCAAGAAAACGCCCCGCATGACGACCGCTGCCTACCAAACCAGCCAACCGTAGAATATCAACGGAAGTATTCGGTAATTGGTGCAACCAATTTTCCAATTCAACCAATGCCTTAGCGGATTGAGTTTCAGGAGACAAGGGGGAATTCTCATTGAGATGACCGATGGACGAACCATAAACCGAAGTTGAGCTGGTAAAAATAATATGCGGAACCGAATACGAAAGTGCGGTATCAACAAGCAACTGAACAGCTTTAACATAACCCGCACCGCCTTCCGCAACGCTTCTGACCGGAAGCGCCAGCACCAATACATCAACCGACATAAGCTGCGCTAATTTATCGGCATCACAAACAATTTCAGGCGTCAGATTCAATAAGTGACAATCCACGCCACACATACAGGCGGCTTCAACACCATCTGGCGTTGTTTTACTGCCGACGACCTGTACACCACTTCTCAGCAACATCTGCGCCAATGGCATTCCCAGCCATCCCAGCCCGATAATAGAAACCTTTTTCATTTTGACCCTCTCCAGCTCATACAAGATGTTAAAAATAATAACTTCACTTTTTTAAAAAAAAGGTTGCTTTCCATACGCAGGATCAGATAGGTTAAACAACAGACAACCTATTTTTATCCCTGTAAACATATACCAACACTGTATTACATGTACTGTATAAAAGTTAAGCACAACGCTTTCCTAAAGGGCTTAACCCAGTTTAGACTCAGATCGTTAACCGCCAATCTGTTAAACATAAGTCATTAAACATAATCAGGCAAAGAGCACACAGCATGAACCGTATTCAATTTAACCATCATCATCACCATCATCCTGACTAGTCTTTCAGGCTGTTGTGTGCTGGAAGACGTTTAACAACTCTTCCGGTGGCATGAATACGATAGAAAACCCTCGGAAGATTTTCCGGGGGTTTTTTTATGCCTGCTGATTTTAAAAACGGTCGTTTTTAACTTGAAATGATAGAAAAAAATTCTGATTGATATATAGGGTGGATATAACATGTTAGATAAAACACGCTTACGGATAGCCATGCAGAAATCCGGGCGCCTGAGTGATGATTCTAGAGCACTGCTGGCACGTTGCGGTATCAAAATCAATTTACAGCAACAACGCCTGATTGCATTCGCAGAAAACATGCCCATTGATATCCTGCGAGTCCGCGATGATGACATTCCGGGCCTTGTTATGGATGGCGTTGTCGATTTAGGTATTATTGGTGAAAACGTTCTGGAAGAAGAGTCACTCAGCCGTCAAACACAGGGGAATAATCCCCGCTATACCCTATTACGTCGCCTTGATTTTGGCGAATGCCGACTCTCACTCGCAGCGCCTCTTGATTACAACTATACCGGTGTGGAGTGCCTGCAAAATTCCCGTATTGCCACTTCATATCCACACTTATTAAAACGCTATCTGGATCAAAAAGGTATCCCATTTAAACCCTGCCTTCTTAATGGTTCTGTTGAAGTTGCCCCACGGGCAGGATTAGCGGACGCCATCTGCGATTTAGTTTCAACAGGCGCAACATTGGAAGCAAACGGTTTACGGGAAGTTGAAGTCATTTATCGCTCAAAAGCCTGCCTGATCCAACGTGATGGTGAAATGCCAGCAGCCAAACAGCAACTCATTGATAAACTGATGATCCGCATTCAAGGCGTGATCCAAGCCCGTGAATCCAAATACATCATGCTACATGCTCCCAGTGACAAACTGGAAGAAATTATCGCTTTGTTGCCGGGAGCAGAACGCCCGACTATTTTGCCTCTGGCGGGAGCGCAAAATCGCGTCGCCATGCACATGGTAAGCAGTGAAACACTCTTTTGGGAAACGATGGAAAAACTCAAGGCATTGGGCGCCAGCTCCATTCTGGTTTTACCTATCGAAAAGATGATGGAGTAAACCTGATGAATGCTAATTTCAATACCATAGCCGACCTAAATACCGCGACCAATTTTAACACGCTCATTCACTGGCAAGAATGCACACCAGACCAACAAAAAATGCTGCTAACCCGCCCTGCTGTCGCGGCATCAGAAGAAATTACACACACGGTAAAACAGATACTGGAAACCGTCAAAGAGCGTGGCGATGAAGTATTACGGGAATATAGCCAGCGTTTCGACAACATCATCATTGATACGATCCGGGTTTCTGAAAACGAAATGAGTGCAGCGATCAAACGCCTGTCACCCGAAATCAAACAGGCTATGGAATTGGCCATGAACAATATTCGTCTGTTTCATGAAGCACAAAAACCCGCAGCAATTGAAGTCGAAACGATGCCCGGAGTGTATTGCCAACAAATAACACGCCCCATTGATGCTGTAGGGCTTTATATTCCCGGAGGTTCAGCGCCCCTGCCTTCCACGGTGCTGATGCTCGGCATACCTGCCAGCATCGCCGGATGCCGTAAAGTGATTTTATGCTCGCCTCCTCCTATTGCAGATGAAATCCTTTATGCTGCACAACTCTGTGATATCAGCGAAATATTTCAGGTCGGTGGCGCTCAGGCCATTGCCGCCATGGCATTTGGTACAGAATCCGTTACTAAAGTGGATAAGATTTTTGGTCCGGGTAACGCATGGGTCACTGAAGCCAAAAAACAGGTAGCTCAACGTATTGATGGCGCAACTATTGATATGCCAGCAGGCCCCTCTGAGGTGTTGGTCATTGCAGATAGCGGCGCCAATCCCGCATTTACCGCCGCAGATCTGCTTTCACAGGCAGAACATGGCCCTGATTCTCAAGTCATACTGCTGACACCCGATGAAAACTATGCCCGGCAGGTTATTCGCGCAATTGAAAAACAGCTTACTACCCTGCCACGCCAAAAAATTGCCACTCAAGCTTTACAATCCAGCCGGATCATCGTCACTGATGATATTGTTCAATGCGTGACAATCAGCAATCAATATGGCCCTGAACATTTGATCATCCAGACGCGGCAGCCAGAACAGCTTGTGGGAAACATCACCAATGCAGGTTCTGTTTTCCTTGGTGACTGGTCTCCTGAATCAGCGGGAGATTATGCCTCCGGCACCAATCACGTATTGCCAACTTACGGTTATACCTCAACCTATTCAAGCCTCGGCTTAGCCGATTTTCTGAAAAAAATGACTGTTCAGAAACTGACACCACAAGGTTTGAAAAACCTTGCACCAGCCATCGAGATACTGGCGCAGGCAGAGCAGCTTACTGCCCATAAGAATGCTGTCACATTACGCATAACCGCGCTCGATGAGATCCATAAAACCCACAAAACCAGTGACACAAACAATACTGACTTTAAAGCGACCAGTCTGAAAAATAAGGAGCAATCATGAGTACTGTTTTTGATATCAGTTCGCTGGCAAGAAAAAATGTTCGTGAATTAGTTCCTTATATGTCAGCACGCCGTTTGGGCGGCAACGGCAGCGTCTGGTTAAATGCCAATGAATATCCCTTTGCACCACATTTTCAACTTTCGGAACAGACACTCAATCGCTACCCGGAATGCCAGCCTGCGGCAGTGATTCAGCGCTATGCCGATTACAGCGGCCTGCAACCAGAACAAGTGCTTGTCAGCCGTGGTGCAGATGAGTCCATAGAATTGCTGATCCGTGTCTTCTGCGAATCAGGCACTGATGCGGTGATGTTTTGTCCGCCAACCTACGGTATGTACAGCGTCAGTGCTGAAACCTTTGGTATAGAGCAGAAGAAGATCCTCGTCGGCCCTGACTGGCAGCCCAATGTGACTGCTATCGAAAATAATCTGGATCGCGTCAAATTGCTCTATATCTGTAGCCCGAATAATCCAACCGGCAATTTGACCGATCCCACCGCATTACGCCAGATCCTTGAACTTACCCGCAATCGTGCCATTGTTGCCATTGATGAAGCCTACATCGAATTCAGTCCGCAAAATACTACCATGCATTGGATGAAAGAATATCCGCACTTGGTAATTTTGCGAACCCTCTCGAAAGCTTTTGCTTTAGCAGGGCTACGTTGTGGATTTACGCTGGCTTCTGCTGACATTATTGCGTTAATGTTGAAAGTCATTGCTCCTTACCCACTTGCCACCCCCGTTGCAGATATTGCAGCACAGGCACTCACAGCAACGGGCATCAGGGCAATGCAGGAGCGGGTAGCAGAAATTAAGGCTAATCGGGCATATCTGCAAACCGCGCTCGATAAACTGATATTGGTGGAAAAAGTATTTCCGAGCGAAACCAACTATATTCTGGTGAGATTTACCAATGCAGAACTTGTCTTCAGGGCATTGTGGGATCAGGGCATTATCCTGCGTGATCAACGAAAACAACCGGGATTGGAAAAATGCTTGCGTATTACTGTCGGCAGCCGAAACGAATGTGAGCAGCTGATCAATGCTATTGCTGCGCTTTGCGAACACACTCAACAAGTACAGGAAACTGAAAACCCATGAGCCAGAAACTGCTTTTTATTGACCGTGATGGTACGTTGATCACTGAACCACCTACTGATTATCAGGTTGATCACCTTAATAAACTGGCATTTGAAAACGGCGTGATCCCTGCCTTATTGACCTTGCAGCAATCCGGATATCAACTGGTCATGGTCACTAATCAGGATGGATTGGGCACTGACAGTTTTCCATTAGCTGATTTTGAACCACCTCATGCGCTGATGATGCAAGTGTTTACTTCACAGGGCATACAGTTTGAAGAGGTGTTAATCTGCCCTCACAAACCAGAAGATAACTGTTACTGCCGGAAACCAAAACTCGGATTGGTGGAAAAATATCTGTCAGATGGCGTAATAGATGCGGCAAACAGCTACGTCATCGGTGATCGGGAAACCGATCTGCAATTAGCCAATAATATGGGTATTCAGGGTATTCGCTATCAGGCCGGAACATTCGGTTGGCCAGCAATTTGTGAACAATTAACCCGCAAAAATCGCTATGCCTGCGTAAAACGCCAAACCAAAGAAACCTCCATTAATGTTGAGATCTGGTTAGATCGCGAAGGGGAAAGCCAGTTCAATACCGGTGTCGGCTTCTTTGATCATATGCTGGATCAGATCGCTACTCATGCTGGTTTTCGCATGAATATTCACGTTGAGGGAGACCTCTATATTGATGATCACCACACTGTTGAAGATACCGCACTGGCTTTGGGAGAAGCGCTGAAACAAGCGTTAGGCGATAAATGCGGTATAGCCCGTTTCGGTTTTACACTGCCGATGGATGAATGCTTAGCCCGCTGTGCCTTAGATATTTCCGGTCGCCCGCACCTTGAATATAAATCCGAGTTCAAACATCAGCGAGTCGGGGATTTAAGCACAGAGATGATCGAACACTTTTTCCGCTCTCTCTCTTATGCCATGGGATGCACATTGCACCTGAAAACCAAAGGTAAGAACGACCACCATCGTGCAGAAAGTTTGTTCAAGGTCTTCGGCCGTACATTGCGACAGGCTGTCCGCATAGAAGGCAACACCTTACCCAGTTCTAAGGGCATGTTGTAATGGACGGCTGAAATGGACGGTTGTAATGAATCGGGTGAGCTGTAATGAATCGAATGGATCGTTATAAGAGAAAATAATGATGAAAGTGGTTATCTTAGACACAGGCTGTGCCAATCTTGCTTCCGTGGCCTATGCCATTCGTCGGTTAGGCTATGATTCTGTCATCAGCCGCGATGCAAACTTTGTAAAGTCAGCCGATAAACTGTTGTTACCGGGCGTAGGAACAGCAAGCGCTGCGATGGAGCAATTTCAACAACGGAAACTGATCCCCCTGATTACTTCGCTTACCCAACCCGTACTGGGGATCTGTCTGGGTATGCAGCTTCTGGCTGAAATGAGTGAAGAAGGTGGCAATGTTCCACTACTGAAACTCATCAACTCTCCGGTCAGAAAAATGGTCACTACCGGCTTACCGTTACCCCATATGGGTTGGAATAAAGTTAACACTCAAGCCGGGCATCCTTTATTTCGTCACATTGAAAACAATGCTTATTTTTATTTTGTTCACAGTTATGCACTCCCTGTTGGTGATCACACTATTGCGCAAACAGATTATGGCACTCCATTCAGCAGCGCCATTGCCAAAAACAATTTTTTTGGTGTGCAATTCCATCCTGAACGCTCTGGTGCTGCGGGAGCGCAGCTATTGAAAAACTTTTTGGAGATGTAATCCCATGATCATACCCGCATTAGATCTTATTGATGGCAATGTGGTGCGTTTGCATCAGGGAGATTATGACCAACGCCGGGATTACGGTCATTCTCCTCTATCCCACTTACAGGAATATGAACGCGCCGGTGCCAAATTATTGCATTTAGTCGACCTGACCGGAGCCAAAGATCCTGCCAAGCGTCAAATTGCATTGCTGCGTCACTTATTGACGGGTGTTTCTGTTCCGGTGCAGGTTGGTGGCGGTATTCGCTCAGAAAATGATATCAAAACGCTGCTTGAAGCCGGTGCAAGCCGGGTCGTTATCGGCTCAACAGCAATCACTCAGCCTGAGTTGGTTAAGCAATGGCTGCAATATTATGGCGCGGATGCCATTGTGTTAGCACTGGATATCCGCATCAATGCAGATGGCGCTAAACAAGTGGCGATCAGTGGCTGGCAGGAAAACAGCCACGCGACTCTGGAGCAAATCATTGAGCAATATCTTCCGGCCGGCCTGAAACATGTCTTATGCACCGATATTTCCCGTGATGGCACATTAATTGGTTCTAATATTTCGCTCTATCAGGAAATCAGCCAATGTTATCCGCAAATTGCATTTCAGGCATCAGGCGGGATCGGCAACCTTGCGGATATCTCTCCTTTACCCGCATCAGGTGTTGCAGGCGTGATTGTTGGTCGCGCTTTACTTGAAGGAAAATTCACACTCAAGGAGGCTATCCGATGTTGGCAAAACGCATAATCCCTTGTCTCGACGTGCGCGATGGGCAAGTGGTTAAAGGGATACAATTCCGCAATCATGAGATTATCGGTGATATCGTCCCACTCGCCCGACGCTACGCTGAAGAAGGGGCTGACGAGTTGGTATTTTACGATATCACCGCCTCTTCTGATGGACGTGTAGTGGATAAAAGCTGGGTCACCAACGTTGCAGAAGTCATTGATATTCCATTCTGCGTCGCGGGGGGAATCAAAACCGTTGAAGATGCCGGGCAAATTTTATCATTTGGTGCTGATAAAATTTCCATCAATTCCCCGGCATTGGCTGATCCCTCGTTGATAAACCGTCTGGCGGATCGTTATGGCGTTCAATGTATCGTCATCGGTATCGATACCTGGTTTGATGAACGGAACAACCGCTATCAGGTGTATCAATTTACCGGAGATGAAAAACGCACCACAGCAACTTCATGGCAAACACTGGATTGGGTTCGCGAAGTGCAGCAACGGGGAGCCGGTGAAATCGTCCTTAATATGATGAATCAGGATGGGGTCCGTAATGGTTATGATATTCCCCAGCTTAAATTGGTTCGGGAAGCCTGTTCCGTGCCTTTGATTGCTTCAGGTGGTGCGGGTGCTCCAATTCATTTTCTGGATGCGTTTAATCTTGCTCATGTTGATGGTGCCTTAGCCGCTTCCGTCTTCCATAAGCAGATCATCAATATTGGTGAGCTAAAGCAGTATCTGGCAGAACAGGGAGTCGAGGTAAGAATATGTTAGCAATATCAGCGTCAAAAGCGTCATCATTAACATCACAAAAAATAGAAAAGTTAGATTGGGAAAAAGTCGATAACCTGATGCCCGTTATCGTGCAACATGCAGTATCCGGGACGGTACTGATGCTGGGTTACATGAATCAGGAAGCATTAGATGTAACCTTAACTTCCGGCAAAGTTACGTTCTTTTCTCGCACTAAACAACGGTTATGGACCAAAGGTGAAAGTTCAGGCCATTTTCTGGAATTAGTTGAAATTCACCCTGATTGCGACAACGATACTCTACTTATCCTTGCCAATCCTGTCGGCCCAACCTGCCATAAAGGCACTGAGAGCTGTTTTCCTACTGCCCAAACAGAATGGAGTTTTCTCTATCAACTGGAGCAATTGCTGGCAAGCCGGAAAAATGCCTCGCCAGAGAGTTCCTATACTGCCCGCCTGTATGCCAGCGGAACAAAGCGTATCGCACAAAAAGTGGGAGAAGAAGGGGTAGAAACTGCACTGGCAGCAACCGTTAATAATCGGGAAGAACTGACCAACGAAGC
>JAIRVT010000082.1 GCA_031253755.1 Enterobacteriaceae bacterium | reverse complement strand
ACGTTTGCAGTGAAACGGTTGGCGATCGCTTGACCAGCAGCATCATCCTTCGCGCTGTTAATACGTAAACCAGAAGACAAACGCTCAATTGCAGAACCTAAAACGCCTTTAGAACGGGTCAGGTTGTTTTGCGCCAGCAGAGAGGAGTAGTTGGTATTGATGACTGATGCCATAGTAGAGTTCCTTTTTAAAATCAAGTCGATGTAATTAGTCTGAGCTTTTTGCTCACGGTGTTCATCACCGCCAAATGTTTTATCGGCGGCTCAAAAAGAACCTTTAATATTTATTGAAAAAAGTTTTAAATTTTTTTCTTACTCTCCTTTTTATCCCCTGTGGATTTCGCACTGTATCGCTTGCTGCAAGGGAGTGACAAATTCGTCGGGAACGAATTTGAACAGCCACAGGCTGGCCTTCGGTGAGAGGCAGGAGCCTCTCATAATCCCCTGAGCATAGATAACTATGCGACTGGGGCGAGCGGGTGCAGCCAACAAAGAAACAGCCCGAAAGACGACGAGAATATAGCTGATAAGCCAAACAGCGCCTATTCTCGCTAACTATTCCCTCCATCAAAAAAACAATTTTTTCAGTAAACTTTCCGCAATTGAAACCGATAACATATCCAGTGATGCTTTACTAATAAAGGAGTCAACATGGCTAGCATTTCCTCATTAGGGGCCGGGTCCGGGATGGATTTGGGTTCTTTACTGGATAAACTTCAAGCAGCAGAAAAAAAACGGTTAGAACCATTAGCGCAGCAACAAACCAGCTATAAAGCCAAACTGACCGGCTTTGGCACATTAAAAGGAAGTTTAGAAAAACTTAAAACCGCTTCCGAAGAACTGAAAAAATTCGACAAACTTAACACCACCAAAGTCAGCGAAGATCATAAACTCTTTACACCGAGCACGGATTCCAAAGCCAGTCCCGGCAGTTATGAGATTATTGTTCAAAAGCTTGCTAAAGCGCAGTCTTTGCAAACTACAGCAGATGTTCTTGATCTCAAAGAGCAACAAGGCAAGGGTACTATTAGCATTAAATTGCAAAAGAGTGAAAAAGAGCCAATGAGCATCACTCTGAAAGAGGGTGAAACTTCTTTGCTTGATATTCGCGATGCTATCAATAAACAAGAAGGTGATGTTAGTGCAAGCATTATCAAAGCCACTGATAATAAAAATTATCTGATTCTGACGGCTAAAAAAGCCGGTACTGAATCGATGATGACTATCGAGGTTAACGGCGATAATAAGCTGAAAAAATTACTGGAATATCCATCAAAAGATCTAAATACAGATCGAGCTATAAAACAAACAATCGCCGCTGAGAATGCAGAATTAACCGTTAACGGTGTTCAAATTGTTCGCCAGACCAATGAAATAAAAGATGCACCGGAAGGTATTACGCTCAATCTGAAAAAAGTTTCAGAAAAAACCCTAGAAAAAATCGCGGATGAAAAAGGAACTTTGCAAGATAAGGAAGTGACTAAATCAGAAACTCTGATTGTTTCCCGCGATATTGAACCGATGAAAGAAGCGATCAAAAAATGGGTTGATGCTTATAATGAAGCGCAATCCACTTTTGATTCCCTGACTAAATTCACGGCAGTCGGAAAAGGTGAAGCGGCGTCGAAAAAAAATGGCGCGTTGCTGGGCGACGGAACATTAAAAAGTATCCAGAACCAACTCAGACACCAATTATTCGCCGCACAAGACGTTGCTGATATTGCTACCTTAAATAAATTGGGTATTAAACAAAAATTGGATGGCACACTGGAAATCAGTAACGATAAACTGGAAAAAAACCTGAAAGAAAAACCTGCTAATGTAAAGGCTTTCTTTATGGGAAATGGTGAAAAAACCGGTTTTGCAACGCAGACTTTTAACTTATTAAAGGAAACGTTGGACAGCACGGAAGGCACCCTCACAGCCGCAACCGAAGGTATCAATAAGCGCCTTAAATCACTTGAAAAGCAAGTCGATAATACCAACAGCTTGATTGATGCCACGATGGAGCGCTATAAACGTCAATTTACCCAACTGGATAAACTTATGAATTCCCTGAATAGCACAAGTTCATCCTTATTCCAGCTTTTAAGATAATTAAAGGATAATATGTATCAACGTTCGGCAAGCCAGTTATACGCTCAGGTAGATCTTGAGAGCGAAATTATGAATGCTTCTCCCTATCAGTTGATTCAGATATTGTTCAATGGGGCGCTCAGCGCCCTACGCCGGGCAATTATTCTGATGCAACAGGGAAATATTCCGGAAAAAGGTTTAGCTATTTCAAAGGCGATAAATATCATTGATAATGGCCTCAAAGAGGGGCTTGATTTCGAAAAAGGCGGAGAGGTCGCGCAAAATCTTTTTGCTTTATATGATTATATGAGTCGTCGTTTACTCCATGCTAATTTACGCAACGATGAGCAGGCTATAACCGAAGTGATTACTTTACTTACCGAGATTTCAGATTCTTGGCGGCAAATCGGCCCTCATTACAACGCCAGTCAGGATATTGTTTGATGAAAAATGATCTGGATCTTTTGTCTGCTTACCAACAGATCCTTAGTTTAAGTGAGCAGATGCTTGATTTAGCTAGAAATGAAAAATGGGATATTCTTGTTGATATGGAAATCATCTATCTGAAAGCGGTAGAGACGGTTACTTTATTATCAGAAGATTCAAATGCACCCATTTCATTGCAGCAGAAATTAACCAAAATTTTGCAGACCGTATTAGATAATGAAAAAGAGACTAAACGGTTATTGCAAAAAAGATTAAATGAGATTAGCGACCTGATAAAACAGGAAAGCTGTAAACAACTATTACATGATACTTACGGGCAATTTCCCACCAGTGATTATGAATCGGAGTTAACGCCCTCATCAGAAAAAACATAAAAATAATAATATTGCACTAAGATTTTATTAATATAAGAGTCCGCAGGGCCATTGTTAATTTTCATTTTAGGTGGTGTCACTTAGTCACCATCCCTTTTTAAATAGATCTGATTTGGCACTCTATTTTATGTAAAATTAACAAACAAGCAAGATAAAAATAAAACATTTTCAAAACAAAAAATTAACCAATAAATAATGATGTTTTTGCAAACCTAATATAAATGGAAAAATAATCAAAATTTTATATTAATTAAGCGTTAAATATTCAATGGAATAATATTAAAGCCTTATCACCTTTCCGATGTTATTTATTCCGATGACAGGCTTTATTGCAACAGATTAAAATCAGTACAACTGTGTTATTTCGATAATGAATTACATACAACTAAAATTTACAGATCAGAATTTAAAATCCATAAAAATAACTTATTTTCTTGGTGCGTAAAACTATTTTTTCAGCTTGCTTATTGCCACATTGGCAAAATAATTTTCTTGAGATAAAATTTTTATATGAGGCTAACCAAAGCGCGCCAAGCCTTTACATCCTTAACAGTAAAGGCTTGGCATTTTTATTCAGGTGTAATATTAAAACAGTACCTTAAACCCTGCGGTAGAGTTTATTGGAGTTTCCACTTTATTTCCTTTCAGATAATTTATTTCCGCATAAACAGAGATCTCTTTAGTGATATTCGCGTTGACACCTAAACCATATTTGCCGATATTCCCGGAATAATCATTATCAAACGCCATTTGGTTGATATTGACCTTGCTATTGTCGATAAATTCACGGGCAACTGCCAATCTTGCATACGGCATCAGATCCACGTTGCCTAACGTTAAATGAGTAGCAAAAAGCGCACCCAATTCACCTTGCAGGCTATTCGCAGCACGGATATTCACCTGCATTCCGTTACTGAGCGTATAATCAGCACCACCAATGCGTGAGTAATTAAACCTGCCGTATGGCTCGAAAGTAAAACCTTGACACACCGGTAAGGTATAACCGGTTTCTAACGCCGTGGTAAACGTGTTTTGGTTATAATCAGCCCGCCCGATATCGCCAGCATTCATTTTGGTACGCAGCTGGTTTTTCAGCCTATTGCCTTTCATCACGGCATCGGCATATAAGCCTGATTGGCTCAGATAAGTTGCATACAGACCACCGCTGTAACTCTCGACATCACCATCACCACCGACATTAAATTTAACGTCGGATTTGCTGTATGAGGTGAAACCACCTAATCGAAGCTTGCCATTTTCCAAATTGAATTGCTTATCTGCCCCGATTTGCACCCCATTCATCCGGTTTTTCAATGTATCGTACTGGTGATTATTCAAGTGGCTATCATCACTAAGATGGCGGATCCAGACACTCATATCGCCATTATGATGACTCAAACTGCCTTGTCGCTGACGCAACGTGCTTAACTCAGTGTTCAGGATATGTTGTGAAACAGCCGCCATGCTCATCACATTTTGAGTACTGGAACTGAAGCCGATTGGAGTAGGCGTATATTTTTTATTTTCGTTTTGAGTCGGTTCTGTCGGCGGAGTAATTTTTTCTGCTTCTACAATTTCCACAGGTACTCTATTTTTTTTATGCGCAATATCTTTTTTCGCTTTTTTCTGAGGTCTGGTTTTTTTTACCGAATCTTGTTTTGATCCCTGAAGATCACTTTTTCCATCATTAACTAAATACCACTCCGTATGCCCGTCTTCATTTTTACTTTCTAAATGATAACGATATTTGTAAGCACCAATATCGATGATGCCATCTTTATTGAGTAAATCAAATTGAGCATCCCCGGCATTAATATAAACAAGGCGGGTATTTTCAGGATGGTTCATTTCCCGCCCACTATCGTTTATGAGCAAACCAAAATTACCCGATGCGTGATCAGTAACGTAAATCTGATCACTCAGATTATCCGCAAGGCTGGTTGATAATTCGAATTCACCCGTACCAGAGAGATTATTAATTTCCAGTCGATTAAATTGCGCTCCCGACATATACGCATAAATTATCATTTTACTGCCTTGCAGCATTTCAAAATTATGTATCTTGGTCACTAAATATGGACCTGGTTTTTCAGGAAGTGGGGCATCACCATCTTCACGAACTTCACCATTTTCACCATCATGCCATGCAGGTCCAATATCTGCATTTCCTGCCAATTTCAAATTTTCAATGAAAACATCAGTTGATTTTGCAGATGTATTGGCTGTGACATCTACAAGCCACTCATCAACATTATCAATCGATAAATCGGCATCTTTGGCAACATAGAGCGTTCCCTTCGATATAGATTGTGTTGCCATGTTCAAGTCACCACTAGAATTGACAGTAGTATTCTGAATGGTTGCTTTTCCTTCCTTTTTTTTATCAAATTTATAGAGATATACAGACGAACCCTCATTCACCACTGTATTAACAGCCGTTCCTGCTCCGTCTATTCTTAATATTGAGTCCTGATTCAATGTCACATTTCTGACTTCGTGAGAATCATACAAATATAGATTTGACTGATTGAATACCGTACCGGAAATAATTTTCTCATTAATATAATCTTTTCTTTCAGTTTTACTGACTGAACTTGTATCACCAAAGACCTCAGAAGCAGCAATTGCCTGCCCTGATAGACTGAAAATAAAAGCTGACACCGCCAAAGACAAAGTTGTTTTTTTCACTCTAATCATCCTTATAGGGTTTTTCTTTGAGATTTAATAAATAATTTTTCAAAATGATAGGAGTATTCCTTATCCCGCGCGGTGCGCGGGATAAGGAAAGATCACTTTAGATACTCTCACTATGATGAAAAAGCATATATTACCAGAG
>JAIRVT010000056.1 GCA_031253755.1 Enterobacteriaceae bacterium | reverse complement strand
TCTTGTGCGATTAACAAAAAATCGTGGAAATTTCGGCTGTGCAGGAGCCTTTTTGTCGCTTTCTCTCTGACGAACGTCACAAATAGATCATAAATTGCCATCGCTTCTTCATAATCCTCTTTGCTGATAGCGAGCAAAAAAATGACCTGTGCCAGCTCCTTGGTTTCTTTGTTCCATTCGATGCCTTTAGGTGCCAGAATCGTGACCACAACGGTTTTATGTGCCAGTAACCCTAACGAGTGCGGCAGTGCAATATTTTCACCGAAGAGTGTGGAGATAATCGATTCCCGTTCCGCCAACGAAGCGCAAAAATTTTCTGCCACATAACCCTCTGCCCGTAATTTTCGGCAAACCTTCTTAAACAACGCATCCTGTGTGATTTTCTCTTTGATAATCATGAAGTAACGCTCATCAAAAAAGCGTTCGAGAATATAAGGATGCGTTTGATCCTGCGCTGCGAGTCGCCCAATCTGTTCTCGCTGATAAGGCGTCAGGAAAGGGGAAATTTTGGTAACAGGTTTATTTTTTTCGCTGAGACGCAGAGTCGTGATAACAAAATTTTCCTCCACCGAAGCCAATAAATCATATTCATGGGGTTGCAAAATACGCTGAATACGCAGGTGGGGGAATTCACGGGTAATTTGCGCTTCGATCATTCGCTGTGTGGCATTACCGGCATCGGTGACAATCAACGCATCGATATTTCGCCCATAATGACGCTCCAGACCAACACCGATATGGGCCGCCAGATAACCGAGTTCATCTTCATCAATCACGTAAGGGAATCGCTTTTCGATATGACTCAGCGCACTGACCACAACATCATAAGCAAATGGATAATAGTGTTTGATCTCATCCAGCAATGGATTTTTCGTATTGATTTGGTTTCGCAAACGATTGGCTAATACCGTCAGATGCGCCGCAAGATCACCTTTCAGCTTGCTGTCATGGCGTAAATCATAGTTATAGGATTGATTAATATAGTTGAGAATATCTTCCACCCATTGATGGCTGTCGGTGGTTGGCCCGATAAAATCGTGCTGTTTTGGCATCCGCTGAGCCGCGATTTGCCTGCCGAGATAATCCAGTTCAGCGCCGGGCATTCCCTCCTGCCAAAAGCGGCGCAATGCTTTGGCAATGTCATCGGTTGCCTGTTGAATTTCGCTATCCAGTTCACTGACGGAAGCCAGCAGCAATTTATCACTGTGCTGCTTTCTGAGGATTGCCACGGCACAGTTGAATGTCAGATATTGATATCCGTCACGGGTCAGCCGGATATTAAAGCGGGCCAGCGCGTCTTGTAGCGTTTTTTCGATATAAGCTAAATCAATATCGGGCAAAAAGTGCAGCCTGAACTGGCTGAGAGAGGGTTCAAATACCCGTAAAAATTGCTGGATCAGTGTTTCCGTCAGGCAAGCGCGGATAAAACGCTCCTCACCCGCCAGCCGGGTTCCCTGATGCGGAATGCTTTCCAGTTGCAAGGGATACTTGCTGATTACCTCGCGTACTGCGCCCATATCATGTTGCAGCGTGCCACGGCTGATAAGCCATTTTTCGGCAATATCATCCAGTTTGATGGGATAGGCTCCCAGTAATAATTTCACCAGCAATGTCGTGACGCGATCGCTCGCCGTGCGCGGGATCGTTCTGGCCATCGGCTGCTGTTTTTTCAGGGAAGAGAATAAGGCAGGGTCTTTAATGCTGAGGGCATAACCGGTGTTGCGTTTATAAAAAATCTGCGCACCATAATGGTGCAGAATATCATTCAACGCCAACATATCTGTCCGAATAGTTCGGCTGGAAACACCAAAGCGTTTTGCCAGCTCGGCCTGTGGCAATATTTCAGCCTGAATTGTCTCAAAAAGATGAGTAAGGCGAGATTGAGAGAACAAGACCACGGCGATACCCATTATTATGTCATTGGTTTAATATCCATAATGGTTTCGACTGCACCATTGCTCAGGAAACGCTGCGTCTGCGGTACGGCCTGTACTAAATGATTCACCGGCAGAACCCGGATGCCTGACCCCAAAAACACCGGCACCGTGGTAATAAACAGTTGTTGTAATTCCCCGGCATCCGCAAAAAAGGCAGCGGTTTCGCCACCGCCAATCACCCAGACATTTTTACCTTTCGCGGCTGTTTTCGCTTTAGCCGCAATTTGTTTCGCGGCAATGTATTTCGTAGCAACCTGTTTTGTAGCAATCTGTTTTGTAGCAATCTGTTTCGTAGCAAAGTCGTCCTCTGCTATTTGCTGCACGACTGTTTTTTCCACCGCTGTTTTTTCCACTGAGCATTGCACAACCACCGCATTAATATTGGCCGGAATGGATAAATTGCGGGAAGAGAGAATAAAACAGGGAATATTCTGATACGGCCAGTGACCGGCGGTGTTTTCCATAATCCATTCATACGTCCCGGCACCGATAATCGCGGAACCAATGCCTTGATAAAAAATATCATAAGGAGTGGCATCATCACTGAGAGTAAATGCTTCTAACCAACCTAATTCATGGTTTTTCGTTGCGATATAACCATCCATTGTTGCGGCAACATAATAAATAAGCTTTGACATACTTTTCCCCATATTAGTTTTTAGAATTCTTGGATTGACATATTAGTGAAAACCCAAAGAGATTAAGATGAATTTTTTGTTAAATTTTTAGTTAAATATAATGATAACTCTATCAGGTGAATCAGAAGCTGATTCACTTTTTCGAAAAACACTCAGGAAATTACTGTTCAAAATTGATATTGATCACATAAATTTTCACAATAACCAATTTAACTAAGTTTTTTTAGCCATCGATTATCACAAATATTAATTATTTTGCCTAAAACAAGATGAATAAGTGGATTAATCATCATGGGAAATAATCACTTTAATCGTTAATGGATTATCGATAGTATGTATTTTACTCATATCAAAACATTTAAGGATAAATAATGGCTACGGGATACTTTTTGGTGGTTGGCGACCAAACAACGTGTGGTGGTGCGATTTTAACCGGCAGCAGTAAAGTCACTTTCTACGGCAAACAATCTGCACTTGAAGGCTCATCAGTCAGTTGTGGCAATCATGGCGGCACTTATCAGATTATCGGCGGCGTCAGCAGTTTTCTCAATCATCAGCAAAAAATGGCAGGCACACAGGATAGCCACAGCAGTTGCCCTTGTCAGGCAAGTTTAATTCACTCTATTCCTGATTCTTACAGTAAATAAAATACTCAAATGCCATTGTAAGTATTAATAATGGCATTTTAATATAACGGAAATAAACAATTTATTTTGTTGATAGTTATTACTTGAAAGATTAATTCCACAATCAAAAAATTAGGTTATATATACTTCTTCATAATGATGAAACTATCGGTAGTAATTTTTCCTTATCCGGCGCGGTGCGCGGGATAAGGAATACTCCTGTCATTTTGGAAAGCTATTTATATGAAATTTTTAATTGGTTTTTGCATAATTGTTTTTTTCATCTATTGTTTTCTCAAAAAAAGATAAAATTTCGTTTAGCTATCTGATTAATCCATTTAATTTTCAAAATGCAAATAACGAATGCTGCCTTATAGGTTATGAATTAAATAAGAAATAAGACCATGAAGCCAGCGAAAAATTTATTGTTTTCTGGAAAAATGCTAATTATTTGATTAATTGGAACTTGCCAGATGGCGAAGATAAATATAGTTATGAAGCTATTTTATTCAACAAACCATTTATTGATATGAGCAGATTTTCTGTAATGGCTTTGACATTACAGGTCAAACTGACTAGCATCGTTGCTCCCTAACACTACGATACAAACAACGAATGCATGAATCTGGAATTTAAACATCTGACACAAGTCAGTCTTGATGACATTATCGAGCTTAACAACCATCCACAGGTTCTCCGGTTAATGCCGCTTGGTAGCCCAAACTTTGATCGTGAAGTATGGAAGCAATGGGCAATACAAAAAGAATCCCAATGGGTTCAGCATGGTTATGGTCCTTGGGCATTTGTCATTGATTCTAAGTTTGCAGGCTGGGGTGGGCTTCAGTTTGAAGACGGTGACGCAGATTTGGCTTTGGTGCTTCATCCTGATTATTGGGGAACAGGTAAGATAATCTATGACGAAATCGTGAGACGTGCATTTGATGAAATGC
The DNA here is from genome assembly GCA_031253755.1 of Enterobacteriaceae bacterium. GTDB lineage: Bacteria > Pseudomonadota > Gammaproteobacteria > Enterobacterales > Enterobacteriaceae > Xenorhabdus. The sequence continues at coordinate 17,311 of JAIRVT010000056.1, read as the reverse complement.
ATCTTGAAACCATCACAATTTTGCTTCCTCCATCCAGAACAAGAATAAAAGGTATTTTTCGACTGGGATTTAAACCAGACGGCGAAGTTGAGTATGACGGAGTACGCTTTCTCCGCTTTCGGCTATGTGCTTCTGGGTAGAAACCCAATTCACAGCTACAAAAAACCATGCAAATGGAAAACCTGTGGGGCAAGAAGCTGTGATAATTGCAGAACCGGAACAGCGGAGTCAGTGAAGCCAATCGGCTCATTATTTATTCAAATAATAATCACACCTGCTTCTTCGGCACAAAATCATCACTAAATACCATTCGCTTGCGCCCAGGTTCGACTTCTGACAATGGCTCAACCTGCCGTAATGTCCCTTTACAGCGTGTCACCAGATCCTGATATTCACGGGTGCTGACTCGCTTCCACTCCAGCTCCTGTTCAGTCAGAGTACGCAAAGCGCGGGCAGGCGTGCCGACTATCAGGCTGTTGGCAGCGAAAACCGCACCAGCTTTAATAAACGCCATCGCCCCGACAATGCAGTTTTCACCGACTTCTGCCCCATCCATCACCACCGAATTCATGCCAATCAGAACATTACGCCGGATTTGGCAGCCATGCAGTATCGCGCCGTGTCCGATATGACCGTTTTCCTCAACCACCGTGTCCTGTTGCGGATAACCGTGCATCGTGCAGTTATCCTGAATATTCGAGCCATCCATCACCACCAGCCGCCCGAAATCACCACGCAGGCTGGCATTCGGGCCGATATAAACCTGCTTGCCGATAATGACATCACCGATCAAAACGGCGGTCGGGTGAACATAACTGCTGGGATCAATTACCGGGGTTAAACCATCAATTTGATATATAGGCATAAGCGTCCTCTGAATAAGTTGTCTTTAGTTATGCTGCCCGCCAAAGCGCCGATAATACGCGGCAGCAGGCTGAGGCAGTTTACCGATGGTAGTTTCACATTGATCGCCGACATAGCGCGTGGCAGCAGAGCCAATGCGTTGATAGATATTGATGCACAAGTGACGGGCGATTTGCCCTTCCCATTGTGCTGGCAGCAGGGCATCCGGCAACAGTGGGTCACGCAGTACGACACGACGGTAAAAGTGAATCAGCAACAGACGCAGCTGAAAGCAACGTTCCGGTGTCAGATCGTCGGCGCTGCAATCTTGCAGCAACTTCATCAACGGCCGGAACGAGATGATAAATTCATGGTAGTGCTGAGCAACCTGATCCAGTGACCAACTGGCGGATACCCGCTCTTTCAGGCTCTGTTCTGAGCGCGGATAAGGATAATCTGCCCGGAAATAGATAGCGGTATCGCTGGCATTTAGCTCGCCAAGCATGGCGGGAATATCCAGTTGTGAACTACTCGGCGCCGCCATCAACGTGCTATTAAGCTGCCCGAACCCCAGCCAGCCAAGTACTTTTTTCAGGCGGTTGCGCTCTTCTTTGCGGGTTTCTTCCAGCAACAACAACTCCCATTTGCCATCCCACGCGGGTTGTTCGCTGAGATAAATTTTGCTCTCCGCATGGTGAAATTGCTTCATGCCACGCTCGGTAATGCGGTAATAGCTGCGACGCCCGATTTTCTCCACTTCCAGCCAGCTCTCTTTTTGCAACCGAAAAACTGACGTTCGCACAAATCGGTCACTGAACCCCATCGGCTCCAGCAACAAGCTGAGACTCCCCAGCCACACCTCACCACCACGATGACTGAGCGCATCACCAAACAGAGAAATGATCAACGATGTTCCGCTGATCGGCTGGGCATCAAGGGCATGCCGGATAAAATCGTCGAGTTTGTGTGTCATATTTTTTTGCGATTGGGGCGAATGTGTGTCATGACATTAGCATAGTTGAGGCAATATGCTCAAAGAAAGAGCTTACTCAAAAAGTCGCGTGGAAACCTGAAGCCCATCATGACAGGAGCTTGGGACAATCATAACAACCTTTGCTGATAATTAACTTTTCATATAGAAAAACAAATAAAATACATGATGATAATTAAAAAATACCAAATGCAATATTTTATTTTTGTTAAGTGATAGTATTTTTTATTCTGTAGATCACGATCTCAGTAGAGAACAGAATGTAAATCATCAGCCTATAATAATAACAAAGCCAATAGATAAATCATCTCCATTATTAGGTGTTTCAATATCGAGTAATGAGCATTTAGATTGTCTGCTTGATATATATAGGAATAGTTCAGCCGGAGGATTAGAAAAATTTTATTCTATAAAATTAACGAATGCCACTATAAAAAATATCTCCAGTCACTATCCTAATTCACTAAACCATAATGATATGCAACCATATGAAAGTATAACAGTTTCATATGATAGCATAACATGGACACATCACATTGCTGGTACATCAGGCTACAGCATAAGAGAAGAGAATGTATTTTAATTCTTCTCCACTAAAAACAAAATGGTACGGTCAGTATCATTTTGTTTTATACTTATAATGGTATTATCTTTATGCCAGCGCTCATCTTTCCAATACGAATCATAGTATTTTATAAATCCCATATTTTCAGTATATTTTATTAACTCTGGTATACGATTCAACTTTACATTTGAAAATACAATTTCATTAGTCATAGTATCATTACCATCAGGAGAGTCATAATATATGATGTAATCATCTGAAATTAAAGGGATGTCTTTAATTTCATTGAAGGTGAATGCGTAATAATAAATGAAGTTTCTTTTTGTATATGATAAATTAACATTCGCTAGTGATGCAAAAAAAAGGATAATAGCAATAACTAAAATTAACATAACCATACACATACGTATGATATTATTCAACCGCAATTCCAGCATATTTTTTACCTATATTAATCCAGCTTGCATCATCTCCATTCGCATGACCTAAATCTAACCATCCTAATTTTTCAGTATAAACTAACCGCCCATTTTCTATATCAATTCTTTTAGTCATCATAACCCCTGTAATTTAGTTAAGTGCACTATAAACTTTTAGAAATATGATAATTGGAAAATCATTAATTGACCGTCTATAGAAATATCCTAACAAAAAGTTACTGTAGTGTTACCTAAAGCCAAACAATAAATTTATATAGATAATATAATCACATGGCAAATTAGTAAATCTTCTTTTAAAAATATTTTTTATTTTGAATATGAATTTACTTAAAATAAATATATGCCTTTTCATAATTGTGAGAGTATTAGTATCGATTTTTTCTTATCCCGCGCGGCGCGCGGGATAAGGAATACTCCTATGATTTTGAAAATTTATTTATATCAAAATTGACAAAGAAATTTGTTTCCATAATTATCCAATAAAGTATTTAGCTCATACTCCATTGTCTCTTTAGTCCAAGTGATAAAGCGTCTCCAGTGGTATTTGCTTTGTATTTCCATTGCAACAATACAGCATCACCACCATTTCGGAGTTTATGCAACATCCAGCCACATAAACTCCAATTTCAATGCGCTGCTGAATATTCAACAAAATTATCCCTTCGGCCGTCTGTCAATCACGCGAACGGCTTTGCCTTCTGAGCGGGGAATGTCGCCGCAGTTGACGATGCTGACGTCAGTGTTGATGCCGACCATCGCTTTGATGTGATGGCGTAATTGGTGGCAGATGTCACAGCGTTGTTGATGGCTGAGTTGCTCCGGGTCTTTCAGTTCCACCTTGACGGAGAGGTTGTCGTAATTCCCCACGCGGTTCACTTCCAGCTGATAGTGAGGCGACAGTTCCCTGAAACGGGTGATCTGTTCTTCGACCTGCGAAGGGAAGACGTTGATGCCACGGATAATCAACATGTCGTCAGAGCGACCGGTGATCCTGTCCATCCGGCGCATATTGCGGACGGTGCCCGGCAGTAAACGGGTCAGGTCACGGGTGCGATAGCGGATCATCGGCATCGCTTCTTTGGTCAGCGTCGTGAAAACCAATTCGCCATGCTCACCATCGGGCAGTGTGTTCAGGCTGTCAGGGTCAATCACTTCCGGGTAAAAATGGTCTTCCCAAATCGTCGGGCCATCAGCATGTTGCAGCGATTCCATCGCCACGCCCGGTCCCATAATTTCGGACAAGCCGTAAATATCCAATGCCTTGATGCCCATGCGGGTTTCAATTTCCTGCCGCAATCCGGTACTCCACGGTTCTGCGCCAAAAATACCGATTCGCAGTGAGCACTGGCTGGCATCGCCGCCCATTTGCCGCTCCAGCTCGTCCAGCAGCGTCAGGCAGTAGGATGGCGTCATCATGATGACGTCCGGTTTGAAATCCTGAATCAGTTGAGCCTGTTTCTCCGTATTTCCGCCGGACACCGGGATCACGGTTGCGCCCAGCCGTTCAGCGCCGTAATGCGCGCCCAAGCCGCCGGTGAACAGGCCGTAACCGTATGCCACGTGTACTTTATCTTTGGCAATGACGCCCGCAAAACGCAGGCTGCGGGCGATCAGATCCGCCCAATTGTCGATATCGCTTTGCGTATAGCCGACAACCGTGGGGCGTCCGGTGGTGCCGGATGACGCGTGGATACGCACAATCTGTTCCATCGGGACAGCGAACGAATCAAACGGGTAGTTATCCCGCAAATCCTGTTTGGTGGTGTAAGGGAATTTGCTGATATCCGTCAGTTGCCGGAAATCACTGGGGTGAATGCCAATCGCATCAAATTTACGCCGATACATCGGCACGTTGGTATAAGCGTGATGCAGGGTCCACTTTATCTGCTTAAGCTGCCACGCCTGAATTTGGTCGCGTGAAGCAAACTCACTGAGATCGAGACTTTGTACTTTATATCTCAACATTTCCCGCTCCTCTGTTTAGTTTTTTATCGCTAGTTTTTTTATCGCTAATACCCTATGGATTTCGCGTTGCCTGAAAAACGACGGGTATTAGACGCGTTCGATAATCATGGCGATCCCCTGTCCTACCCCAATGCACATGGTGCATAAAGCATAACGACCGGCGCGTCGTTCCAGTTCCAGTGTGGCGGTCAGGGCAAGGCGGGCGCCGCTCATGCCGAGCGGATGCCCCAACGCAATTGCGCCGCCGTTCGGGTTCACATGCTCAGCATCGTCAGGCAGCCCCCACTGGTGTATCACCGCCAGCGATTGCGCCGCAAAGGCTTCGTTCAGCTCAATCACATCCATCTGATGCAGGCTCAATCCCGCCAGCGCCAGTACTTTGGTAGTTGCAGACAGCGGCCCGATCCCCATCAAGCGCGGCTCAACGCCGCTGGTGGCGGTGGCGACAATCCGTGCTTTGGGCGTCAGCCCATGCTGGAGTGCGGCGGCTTCTGATGCGATGATCAGTGCCGCAGCGCCGTCGTTGATGCCGGACGCATTGCCGGCGGTCACCGTGCCGTCAGTGCGGAATGGTGTTTTGAGCTTTTGTAGCTGCTCGAAAGTGGTATCAGGCCGGAGATGCTCATCCTGCGAAAATAAGGCTGTTTCCCCTTTTTTCCGCTTGTCAGGCAGGGTAACGGGAATGATTTCTTCCGCCAAAATGCCTTGTTGCTGCGCTTTGGCCGCACGATGCTGGCTGCGCAGGGCGAAAGCGTCCTGTGCGTCCCGCCGGATACCAAACAGCGCCGCCACATTTTCGGCGGTTTCCGGCATCGAATCGGTGCCAAACTGGGTTTCCATCAGCGGGTTAATAAAACGCCAGCCAAGGGTGGTATCGAATATCTGGCTCTGACGGCTGAATGCGGTTTCCGCTTTTCCCATCACGAAGGGTGCGCGAGTCATGGATTCAACGCCACCCGCCAGTATCAGGTTTGCTTCTCCCGCCTTGATACTGCGGGCGGCAAAGGCCAGCGCATCCAGCCCGGAGCCACATAAACGGTTGAGTGTTGTGCCGGGCACGGTATGCGGCAACCCTGCCAGCAGTAGCGCCATACGGGCGACGTTGCGGTTATCTTCCCCCGCCTGATTGGCGCAGCCTAAAATAACCTCATCAACATGTTGCCAATTCAGTGCGGGATATCGCGCCATCAGCGCTTTTAGCGGTAATGCCGCCAGATTATCTGCCCGCAGGCTGGCCAGTGCGCCACCATAACGCCCGATAGGCGTCCGCACTCCGTCACAAATAAACGCGTGAGTCATCATTTTTCTTTCCTGCCCGTTTCTTTCCTGCTTAGCTGAGCGGCTTGCTCCAGCCGATGCGCGTGGCCACGGAAGAACGCCACGGTTTTCCCATCCTGATTGATCACTTTGGCGTCATATAATCCGCTGTGATTGCCCTGATATTGCACCGATGCCATCGCGCTCAACCGGTCACCATTAAATACCGGCCGGACGTAATCAATGCTGCACCCGGAAGCTACCGTTGCCAGCCCTTCACTGTTGCAGGCATAGGCGAATGCAGTATCTGCCAGACTGAAAATGATGCCGCCATGACAGGTTTTATGACCATTCAGCATGGCAGGTACAACCATCATGCTTAATTGGGCGATGCCAATGTCGATATAGTCGATGTGTATTCCCATCTGACTGGCGCAAGCATCTTTGGCGTACAGGATGTCGATACAGCGTTGTGCCTCTTCTTTTGAAAAATGGCCCGGTTTTGTGGGTTCGCTAGTTTTATTCGGCATGATCGTTCTTCTCATACAGTGTGGTGTGCCCGGCGGCAAGTCGGCGCAACAGGGGCGACGGCCGGTAGCGGGGCTCTCCGTAGAATTGCTGTAAATTTTCCAGTGTGCTGAGGATATGTTGCCAGCCGAGTTGCTCCCCCCATGCCAGCGGGCCGACGGGATAGTTCACACCGTTGCACATGGCCAGATCAATATCCTCTGCGTTGGCGATCCCTTTATTCAGGGCATCCAGCGCTTCATTACACAGCATCGCAACGGTACGCAGGGTGAGCAACGCGGGGTAATCCGGCAATAAAATCACCTGCTTGTTGAGTGCATGTAAAAAGCAGATGATTTTTGCCGTCTGTTGTTGCGTGTTCTGGCTGGCGGCGCTGATGGTGATGATCGGGGCAGTCTGATAATTGGCAGACAGGTCAAACTGCACGATGGGTGCACCGATTTCATCACAGAGCCGCGAACTGGTTTTGCCGGTTGCCAGCAGGAAGATGACATCGTCTATCTGCAATGCCGGTGAGGGCAGATGCGTGCAGTATTTGTGCCCGAACGTGCTGATGTTTAAGGCAACGGCATTTTGTTGTAACAGCGTGGCGAAGTGCGGCAGGGCAGACCAATCACCGATAGCTTTAATTGGTGTCAGCGGTTTCAGTTCGCTTGGCTGGATTTCCGCTATGGCAGGCAATTCAGGCCGCGGTTTTTGTTCAGCATCGTGTTTTGGGTCAGAATAAACAAAAAACCCCCGGCCGTTTTTACGCCCCAGATGATTCGCTTCCACCAGCTCTTTTTGGCGTAATGAGGGCTGAAAACGCGCATCGCCGTAGAATCCATGAAACAGCGATTCGGTCACGGCGTAATTGACGTCATGACCGATTAAATCGGTAAGCTGCAACGGGCCCATCGCAAAACCGCCGGCGTCTTTCAAAACCGCATCTATGGTTGCGGGCGAAGCCACCTGTTCTTCCAGCGCGCGCAGCGCCTCCGCATAAAAAGGGCGCGCAATGCGATTGACGATAAAACCCGGCGTCGAACGGCAAATCACCGGCTGTTTTTGCCAGCCGGTCACGAGGGATTGCAGAGTGGCGAGGGTCTGCTCAGACGTTTCCAGCCCCTGTACGATTTCCACCAGTTTCATCAACGGCGCCGGATTGAAAAAATGCAGCCCCGCCATCCGTTGGGGTACGTTCAAGACGCTGGCAATGGCGGTAATCGATAACGAGGACGTGTTGCTGGCAAAAATCGTGTGTGCTGAACACAGTGCTTCCAATTGCTGAAACAGGTGTTGCTTGGCGTCGAGCTGTTCGATAATCGCCTCGATCACCAATGAGCTGCGCGCCAGTGCCGCCAAGGAATCCACCGGTGTAATGCGCTGCAACAGCGCCTCGGTTTCGCCTGCCTCCGCTTTACCGGCGTTGACACGCTGATGCAGGCGGGCGCGCAGCGAATCCAGCGCCCGTTGTGCGGCTTCGCTGTTGGCATCTAACAGCAGGACGCCATGCCCTGCCTGCGCGGCGACCTGAGCAATGCCGATCCCCATCGTTCCGGCACCAATAATCGCAATAGAATCAATATTGCCTGCGGGATCATGGGATATGGAGCGATAAGGTGTGGACATGTTTTTATCTCCCTTTGAAGCGAGGTTCGCGTTTTTCGATGAAAGCGCTGATGCCTTCCTGAAAATCTTCACTGCGCCCGCACTGGCGCTGTAAATCGCGCTCCAGATCAAGTTGTTGATCCAGCGTGTTGCTGGTGGCGGCATAGGTGGCCTGTTTGATGCAGGCCAGTGAAAGTGTCGGCTGAGCCGCCAGCCGTTGCGCCAGTTCCCAGGCTTTTTCGGCTAAGGCTTCCGGCTCGAAAAGCTGCCAGATCATGCCCCATTCCAGCGCCTGCTCCGCACTGATTTTGTCCCCCAGCATCGCCATTGCCATCGCACGGGTGTGACCAATTTTGTGTGGCAGAAACCAACTGCCGCCCGCATCCGGTGTCAGGCCAATGCGGCAGAACGCCTGCATGAAACTGGCATCACGCGCGGCAATCACAATGTCAGCCGCCAGCGCAATCGACAGCCCCGCACCGGCTGCAACGCCATGCACGGCGCACACCACCGGTTTAGGCAACGTTGTCAGACGGCGGATTAGCGGGTTATAGAAGGTTTCAATGGTGTAACCGAGATCAGCAGCCTGACCGCCATGAATAATCGCCCGGCGATCATTTAAATCCTGCCCGGCACAGAAACCGCGTCCGGCACCGGAAAGCAGGACACAGCGCACTGATTCTTCCTGTTCCGCGATATGCAGCGCGTCGCTTAACTCGCGGTGCATCTCCTCGTTAAAACTGTTGATCACTTTCGGGCGGTTAAGTGTAATGCTCAACACGCCCGCTTTGATTTCAGTGAGTATGGTCGGACTGTTTTCGTTATGGCTTTCATGACTGTTTTTATTTTCCATCGACTCTATGCCTTTTCATCAGTAGTGATTTTTCCTTATCCCGCGCACCGCGCGGGATAAGGCATACTCAATCATTTTGGTAAGCTATTTAGCATCCTTTAAATGTCGGTTTACGTTTTTCAAGAAAAGCGGAGATACCTTCCTGACGGTCGGCTGTCCCCGCCAGTGCAACAAAATGCTGGCGTTCGGCAGATAACCCCTGTGACAGGCTGGTTTCGTAGGCGGTTCTGAGTGCCGCCTTCGCCGCCCGCAATGCCAGCGGCGAAAATTCACTGATGCGTTCTGCTATCTGCTGCGCTCGTTTTAACGTCAGGGTATCGGGACACACTTCGCTGACTAGGCCTGCTTGCTGTGCCCGCTGTGCGTCAATGGCTTCGCCGGTGAGGATCATCTGGCTGGCAAGTGCTTTACCGACGCTGCGGATCAGCCGTTGTGTGCCCCCCGCGCCCGGCATCAGCCCCAGCGTAATTTCCGGCAGGCCAAAGCGGGCATTTTCACCACAAATCACCAGATCACAGGCGAGAGCCAGTTCACAGCCAGCGCCGAGGGCGTAGCCATTGACGGCGGCAATCAGCGGTTTGCTGATATTGTTCAGCCGTTGCCAGAGTTGCGGACGGCGATCCGTCATCGCGCTGGCAACGGTTTGTTGCTGGAGTTCCTTGAGATCCGCCCCGGCGGCGAAACCGCGCGGTGAACCGGTAATGACGACGCCGCCGATTGCGCTATCCGCATCCGCCCTTTCTAAATGCCGGACGAGCAATTCCAGACAGTCATTGCTGAGCGCGTTGCGCACTTCCGGGCGGTTGAGCGTCAGTGTGAGCACCCGTTGTTGTTGCTGACACAAAATCCAGTCCTGATGCGATTCCTGAAACATAGCCGCTCCTGTTTTCAAACGTCAAAATCAACAATCACGCCGTCGCCTTTCGGCCACGACTGACAACTTAAAATATAGCCTGCCGCGAGCTGATCCGGCTCAAGGCTGTAGTTCACCGCCATCTCCACTTCACCGGATTTGAGGCGACATTTACAGGTCGCACAGACGCCGCCTTTACAGGCATAGGGCAAATCAGCGCCCTGACGCAGCGCCGCATCAAGAATGCTGTTATCTTCCGCATCCATCGCGATATGCAGCGTGCGCCCATCCAGATGAATTTCAACGCGGCTCTCATGACGGCCGGTCAGGTTCGTCGGACGGGCAGAAGCGTAAAGCGGGCTATTGCCGGTGTTGAAACGTTCGCTGTGGATCTGCGTTGCTAACAGACCAGATTGTTCAAGTGCCGATTTAGCATCGTCCAGCATTGCTTCCGGGCCGCACAGGAAAGCATGGCCGAAGCGGGAAAAAGTGACCAGTTTCTCACCGATATGCAGCAGGCTTGCGGTATCAATACGGCCATTAAGCAGCGGGCTGTCAGTGGCTTCCTGACTGAACAGCCAGAACACCTGAAAGCGATGCAGGTAACGGTTTTTCAGATAGGACAGCGCTTCTTTAAACATCACGGAGCGGCTGGTGCGGTTACCGTAAATCAGCGTGAAAGTACTTTCTGGCTCCAGTGCCAGCGTGCTTTTAATAATCGACAGAATCGGCGTAATGCCAGAGCCGGCGGCAATCGCCAGATAATGACCCGGACGATTCGTATCAGGACGCGCGTCAGAATGTGCATTCGGGCGATGGATAAAATGGCCTTGTGGCGGCATCACTTCCAGTTCATCGCCAACGCGGAGCTGCTGATTGATAAACGTGGAAAAACGCCCCCGATAAACGGCTTTGACGCCGATTTGCAACATGCCATCCAACGATGAGCGTTCTGCCGAACTACAGATGGAATAACAGCGGCGCAGTTCTTCGCCTGCCACGTTGGCTTTCAGTGTCAGGTGTTGGCCGGGCTGAAAGTGGAAAGTGTCTTTTAATGCAGCGGGGACTTGCAGCGTGACCGCAACAGAATCCGGTGTTTCCCGTTCAATGGCGACGACGCGCAGGCGATGAAACTGTGTCCGGTGCGACGGCTTCTGTTGAATGACCATCTGCTGCTCCCCTGTCATAGATTAAATACACTTAAAATAGTCGAAAGGTTCAAGGCACTGCTTGCAGCGATAAAGTGCTTTGCAGGCGGTGGAACCAAATTCGCTGATCTGTTCGGTGTGATGGCTGCCGCAGCGCGGGCACTCAATGAAATCTAGCTCTGCCGGTTTTTCGCAGGCTGAACTCTGGCTCAGCGGCGGCGCAATGCCGGATTCGCGCAAGCGTTGTCTGGCATCGGCATTCAGCCAGTCCGTTGTCCATGCCGGGCTTAAGCTCACCACAATATGGACAGGTTTTAACCCGGCCTGAGCCAGCGTGGTACGGATTTCATTGATCAGAAATTCCGTCGCCGGACAGCCTGAGTAAGTCGGTGTGAATACGATTTGCCAGCCGTTTTGCTGACCGTCACGCTGAAAAGGAGAAACCGACCGTATCATGCCGAGATCGGTAATGGAGAGCGCCGGAAGCTCCGGGTCGGCAATCTGGTGCAGACACTGCCAAATCTGATGGATTTCCGGCGGCTGCGGTGCCTGTAATATCGTCTCTTTTTGCAAGGTATCGAATTGCGTTTCCATCATTCCCCCCTTAATCGCGTTCACCCTTCATGATGTTCACCAATAACGATATTCATAATTGGTAAGTCATGGCTATACCATTTAATGATTCTCACCAATCACTATTCGGATAAGCACGTTGTAAAAACTGCATTTCTGCCAGCAGGTATCCCAGATGTTCGGTGTGTCGCCCTTGCTTGCCGCCCTGTCGGTAAGCCATTTCCTGAGGTACTTCCAGCGTAGCCTGTGCAAAAGCCTCTTTGACAAGCTGTTGCCAGCCGTCATGCAGCGTGCGCGGGTCAACCGCGATGCCCTTTTCAGCGAGCCGTTGCTCCACCTCATCGCAATGAAACAACTCACCGGTAAAGCGCCACAGTTGATTGACCGATTGCTGCATTTTTTCGTGACTCTGTTCCGTCCCATCCCCCAGCCGGATCAACCAGCCACGACTGAAGCGCAGGTGATACTCCACCTCTTTGCGGGATTTATCGGCGATGGCGGCCAATTGCGGATCCCGGCTCTGCCCTAAAGCCGGATGGAGTAAGACGTGATAAGCATCGATAAAAAACTGGCGTACCAGCGTATCGTTAAAGCCGCCATTCGGTTGTTCCACCAGCAGCAGGTTGCAAAAGGCGCGCTCATCACGACCAAAAGCCAGCTTATCTTCATCGAGATCAGGGTCTGCGCCGAGTGTCGCAGCATAGCTGAGGAAATGGCGCGCCTGCCCCAGCAAATCGAGACCAATATTGGACAGCGCCAAATCAATTTCCAGCTCCGGCGCATGACCGCACCACGCACACAGGCGCTGCGCCAGAATCAGCGGGCTGTCGCCAAGGCGTAATACGTAATTGAAAAGGTCATGTTCGAGAGAAATGGCGTGGGCGGTATTCATGTCTTTCCCCTTACATATTCTTGATGCCATCAGGAATGGTGTAGAACGTGGGGTGGCGGTAGATTTTATCTTCCGCTGGCTCGAAAAAAGCGCCGCGATCTTCCGGTTGCGAGGCCACCAGATGGATGGATTTCACCACCCAGATAGAACAGCCTTCATTGCGTCGGGTATAGGCATCGCGCGCATTCTCCAGTGCCATTTGGTCATCTGCCGCGTGCAGGCTGCCGACATGACGATGTGTCAGCCCCTGCTTGCTGCGGATAAACACTTCATACAGTGGCCAGTCGATATCGTTCATATTTCATCATCTCCTGCGGTGATCGGGTACTGAGATCGCGTACTGGCGCAGCAAACTAAGCAGCCTGATTTTTAGCCGCCATTTTTTTGGCATGAACCGATGCCGCTTCGCGCACCCAGTTCCCCTTTTCCCAAGCGCGGCGTTTGGCTTCCAGCCGTTCGTGGTTGCAGATCCCCTGCCCTTTGAGCACCTGATAAAATTCAGCCCAATCGATTTCACCAAAACGGTAATGACCGCTGGTTGCATCCCGGACCAAATCCGGATCGGGCGCTGTCATGCCTAAGGCCTCCAATTGAGGCACCGTGTTATCGATAAACTTCTGCCTCAGTCCATCATTACTGAATCGTTTGATTTTCCAGGCCATACTTTGGGCGCTGTTGGGAGATTCACTGTCATTGGGACCGAACATCATCAACGTCGGCCACCAGAAGCGGTTGATGGCATCCTGCAACATGGCGCGCTGCGCTGCGCTACCTTTCGCCAGCACGGTGACGGCTTCATAGCCCTGCCGCTGGTGGAAGCTCTCTTCCTTGCAGATTTTCACCATCGCACGGGCATAAGGGCCATAAGACGCCCGGCACAACGCCACCTGATTCACAATCGCGGCACCATCCACCAGCCAGCCGATGACGCCAACGTCCGCCCAGCTTAAGGTGGGATAGTTGAAGATTGACGAATATTTCATCTTGCCATCCAGCAGGTTTTGGTAAATCTCATGACGGGAGCAGCCCAGTGTTTCTGCGGCACTGTAGAGATACAAACCGTGACCGGCTTCATCCTGTACTTTTGCCAGTAACACCGCTTTGCGGCGCAGTGTGGGGGCACGGGTAATCCAGTTGGCTTCCGGCAACATACCGACGACTTCTGAATGGGCGTGTTGGCCGATCTGACGAATCAGGTTCTGGCGATAGGCATCGGGCATCCAGTCTTTGGCTTCAATGGAAATATCAGCGGCGATCTTGGCGTCAAACTGCGCCTGTCGTTGATCGGATTTTTGCTCATCTATCATCATAGACACTCTCAATATGATTCTAATTTTTTAAATTATAAATCAAAAATGAATCATGAAATGCAACTGTAAATCTACAAATCGATAACAAAAATATCAAACATTTTGTTTGTACATTTGTCGAACACATCACATATTTGTTTTTTATTATCAAAAAATAGCGTGATTAATTTTTATTGTTAGAGATAAGTAAGGATATTGATATACAGAGTTTATAAAATGTTCTGCATTTGTTCGTTTTCTGAAGGGTCTTTTCAGATAACTGTGCGTAATTATGCGTAACTATGTGATACACAAATGCTACGGATTTCCTTAATGATGATTCATTAATGTGGTCAGCGGAGAAAAAAATGCAACAGTTAACCAGTTATATTTGTGGTGCCTGGGTGTATGGCTATCAGAATGGAAATGGCAATGGTCATGCCAGAACGATTCACCATGCCGTCAGTGGTGAAGCTTTGTATCAGGTCTGTTCGGACGGATTGCCGTTGGCTGATAGCCTCAGATATGCCCGTGAAAAAGGGGGCAAGGCGCTGGCAGCCATGACATTCCAGCAACGTGCACAGATGATGAAAGCCGTTGCAAAACATTTAATCGCAAACAAAGAAGCCTTGTACGCCATTTCAACAGAAACCGGCGCCACCCGTTCGGATAGCTGGGTCGATATTGAAGGCGGTATCGCAACCTTATTCTCGTATGCCGGTCTGGCAGGGCGTGAGTTACCGGATGATGTGTTATGGCCGGAAGATGACATGATCCCGCTGTCGAAACAATCGCAGTTTGTGGCCCGCCATGTGCTGACTTCCCGCCCCGGCGTGGCGTTACATATCAACGCGTTTAACTTCCCTTGCTGGGGAATGCTGGAAAAACTGGCACCGACCTGGATGGCGGGAATGCCAGCCGTCATCAAACCTGCTACCGCCTCGGCACAATTAACGCAGGCAATGGTGAAGCTGATCCTCGACAGTGGCTTGGTGCCGGAAGGCGCATTGCAACTGATCTGCGGTGGCGTTGGTGATCTGTTTGATCAGCTTGATTATCAGGATGCCGTCACGTTTACCGGCTCTGCCCAAACCGGAAAATTATTGCGGTCGCACCCACGGCTGCTGGAAAAATCCATCTCATTCACGATGGAAGCGGATTCGCTTAACTGCTGCATTCTGGGAGAAGATGTCACGCCGGATATGCCGGAATTTGCGGTGTTCATTAAGGAAGTCGTCCGCGAAATGACGGTGAAAGCCGGGCAAAAATGTACCGCTATCCGGCGGATTATTGTCCCTGCGAGCCAGCTGGACACCGTTAAACAGGCGCTGTTGAAACGCTTGTCTGGCGTGATTGTCGGCGATCCGGCGTTGCCGGAGGTGCGAATGGGCGCACTGATAAACCTTGAGCAACGTGACGAAGTGCAATCCAAAGTCGATGCCCTGTTACACAGCGGCTGTGAACAACTGTGTGGCGGCGCGTTGGATAAATCAGTGCTGGCAGGGAATACCAACCGCAATGGCGCGTTTTATCCGCCAACCCTGCTCTATTGCGCAGACCCGATGACCAATCAGGTTGTGCACACCACAGAAGCCTTCGGGCCGGTTTCCACGCTGATGACGTATCAGAGTCTTGAACAGGCGATTGCGCTGGCGCTGATGGGGCAAGGCAGTCTGGTTGGCTCATTGGTCACGGCAGATGAGCACATTGCGATGCAGGTGATTCGGGCAACCGCCTGTGCCCACGGTCGCATGTTGATTCTCGATGAGGCGGCGTCTGCGGAATCCACCGGGCACGGTTCTCCGCTGCCGATGCTGGTGCATGGCGGGCCGGGGCGTGCAGGCGGCGGCGAAGAGCTGGGCGGGTTGCGGGCGGTGAAACACTATATGCAGCGCACGGCAATTCAGGCCAGCCCAACGATGCTGACGGCGATTGGGCGTGAATGGGTGCGTGGCGCGAAAGTGAAAGAAGACATCGCCCATCCGTTCCGCAAATACTTCGAGCAAATTGACATTGGTGAAAGCCTGCTGACCGCTCGCCGGACGGTAACGGAAGCGGATATCGTCAATTTTGCCTGCCTGAGCGGCGATCACTTCTATGCCCATATGGATAAAATCGGGGCGGCAAAATCGCTGTTTGGTGAGCGCGTCGCGCATGGTTACTTTGTGGTTTCTGCCGCTGCCGGGCTGTTCGTTGATGCGCCGGTCGGGCCGGTATTGGCGAACTACGGCATGGAAAACCTGCGTTTTATTGAGCCGGTGAAAATTGGCGATACCATTCAGGTTCGGCTGACCTGCAAGAAGAAAATCAAGAAAGTGCAGAAGACGCCTGATGATAAGCCCCACGGCGTGGTGATGTGGGATGTACAGGTGTTGAATCAGGAGCAACAACCGGTGGCACTTTATGCCATTTTGACGCTGGTGGAACGGCAGCAAGGGGATCATGTTTAAATTTCGGTGAGATTCTCACGTATTTCGGGGGGAGAATTTTCCCCCCATCATTTAGCGTTTCTTATTTTTGCTGTCAGGGAGGCCAGCCCAATTCCCATCTGCATTAACCGCGCTAAACATTCTGGTATCGTTGCCGTCGATCCGAATTTTGTATTTTTCAGATAAGGGAGTGGATATTTTCACTTTGAAACCAAAATGTTTTGAATAAAAACGAGGGCCGGTCATTTCTATCGTATAATCCATCCGGCGCTGTCTTCGCTGTAAATCAGTAGTGCGCTCAGAAGCCTGATGTTGATATATTCCTAGCCGCCATACAGAAGCCAAAATACCACATTTTGTATCCAAAAAAATTTGTTTGTTTTCTTTATACTGCAAAGCGATATCAAGTGGATCGGCTCCTAAATGTTTAGCAACATGCCCAATTTGTTTGTTTTTGGGTGATTCATATATTTGCATTCCGAGATGAAACGTTTTTATATTTCTCGCCATATGTAACAAAAACTTCAAAATAGATTCTGATTGAGGTTGCGATACAATAATGGCGTTGCCAAATCCCCCCATGGGTTTACCAGATTCCCAGCCACGACCCGTACAATTACCAAAACCGAGATCATGATGTAGTTTTATTGCATCGAATCTATTATTTTTTTCCTGAAAAAAATTTCTTATCTGCGGAGTATTCAATTCAACATCCACATCAAGGTAAATTCCGCCTTCAATATAAAGAATCACTAAGCGGGCAATATCACTTGAAGCAGCATAATTTTTACAATTTCCCTGTAGATGGAAATAATAAACATGCCTTAAATAACGAACCAATTCACTCTCAATTAGGATATCATCTCTGTCTCTACAAACATTTTCTTCTGGCCTTCTGATGCAGGATAATTTATTGAGAGCACTAAAATATTGTGTTTTCCGAGTTTGATTAACCCGTGAAGATAAAAAAGAAAAGGCCGTTTCAATATCTCTATAAACATAAGAAAATTTGGATTGAGTTAATCCTAAATGATAAGAATTATCTCCAAAACCAAAGGTCAGTGAATTAAAGGTATTTTTAATCAAAGATTCATC
>JAIRVT010000018.1 GCA_031253755.1 Enterobacteriaceae bacterium | reverse complement strand
ATTGCAGCTCGAAGTTTGTCGAGTATATTAAGTTTGATGATTAATTAAATGAATCACTCTATTCCTATTCCTATTCCTATTCCTATTCCTATTCCTATTCCTATTCCTATTCCTATTCTATAATTAATAATTCGCATTCTTCTTTTGTGTGGAGAGAATATATTCTCAATAATTTAAATAAACACGACTATTTTATTTTGACAACGATTTTAATTATATATACTTTATTCATAATAATGAGAGCATCAATAGTAATTATTCCTTATCCCGCACGGGATAAGGAATACGCCTATCATTTTGAAAACTATTTATATTAAATCAGGTTATATTAAATTGGTTAATTTTAAAATAAACTGATTAAGAGAAAATGATTAATATGTTTCTTCAATTATAAAGATTTTATATTTCCTATTATTGCTTTATTAGCAAAAAACATTTGTTATTATGCGCCATTTTTAAATAAATAAACCGTGCCATACTTGCACTATCGTAAATTTTTAATTGTATTTTTCAGCCTGCAATTCACAGGAGTTATAGTGAAAATAAATTTTCCATTATTAGCCTTGGCAATAGGTGCGTTTGGTATCGGTACAACAGAATTTTCCCCTATGGGATTGTTACCTGTCATCGCTCATGGAATGAATGTTTCAATCCCGGCAGCAGGAATGCTGATCACGGCTTATGCTGTCGGCGTGATGGTGGGTGCGCCATTGATGACGTTATTTCTGTCACATCAGGCTCGCCGCAAGGCATTGATTTTATTGATGGCGATATTCACGTTAGGTAACGTGTTATCAGCAATTGCACCCAACTATACCTTGTTATTATTGTCACGAATCCTGACCAGCCTGAATCATGGCGCATTTTTCGGGCTTGGGGCGGTTGTTGCGGCGAGTGTCGTACCAAAAGAAAAACAAACCAGTGCGATTGCAACCATGTTTATGGGGCTGACGATAGCAAATATCGGTGGTGTGCCTGCTGCAACCTGGATGGGAGAAGCAATTGGCTGGCGTATGTCTTTTCTGGCAACGTCCGTATTAGGCGTGATAACGATGCTGGCGTTGTGGTTCTCTTTGCCAAAAGGGAGTGCCGGTACCCGGCCTGATGTGAAACAGGAACTTTCTGTTTTGCTGCGCCCGCAAGTCTTGACTGCCATGTTAACAACGGCATTAGGCGCAGGGGCGATGTTTACACTTTATACGTATATTGCGCCGGTGCTGTACAGCATTACCCATACGACACCTGCGGTTGTGACGATCATGCTGGTGCTTATCGGCGTTGGTTTTTCAATCGGCAACTACCTTGGCGGAAAATTTGCTGACCGTTCAGTTGACGGGACTCTGAAAGGGTTTCTGCTTCTGCTGATCGCGATTATGCTGGCAATTCCGTTCCTTGCCCGCAGTGAAATTGGCGCGGGAATCAGCATGATTATCTGGGGCGCGGCAACGTTTGCGGTTGTTCCTCCATTACAAATGCGCGTGATGCGTGTGGCGAGCGAGGCGCCGGGCTTATCTTCATCCGTGAATATCGGCGCATTTAATCTGGGAAATGCGCTTGGTGCGATGGCTGGCGGTGCCGTCATCTCCGGCGGCTTGAGCTACGGGTTTGTTCCGGTGATGGGAGCGCTAATCGCGGCGCTGGCTTTAGTGGCTGTGGTGATGAACACCTATGCTGCAAAATCCAACAATGCGGTATGCGAAAATTAATTTACCCGTCGTCTTTCAAATTAGAATACCAGCCGCCTCCGCGCTGCTTGATGTGATATATAGCCGCATCAGCTGCTGAGAGCAGCTGCTCTGCGGTCAAATCGCCATTTGATAGCGCAATGCCAATGCTGAGTGTGATATGCAGATGTTGACCGTTAGGGAGCGTTATGGGTGTTTCCATGGCATGAATAATGTTTTTTGCGATCCGCTCTGCATCTTCCCGGCTGGCAGAAAGCAATAAAATCGCGAATTCATCACCACCAAGGCGTGCGACCGTATCGGTCTTACGCACTTTCATTTTTAACGTATTGGCGATGGTGATCAGAACAAGGTCACCTGCTGCATGTCCATAAACATCATTGACATATTTCAGCCGATTGCCATCAATAAACAAGATAGCTGCGTTTTCGCGCAGCAATTTATCATTCACCGCACTGGCTAAAACACGCTCAAAAGTCGCCCGATTGGGTAACCCGGTGAGGGAGTCATGCTGAGCCTGCCATGTCAGCGCCGCTTTTTCAGTTTGCAAATGGTGTTGCCACTCTTCCAGCTCCTCAAGCAGGTTATTGAAAACCTGACTTAATTCATGCAGTTCTGCAATTTTCGCGGAAGGAACCCGCTGTGAAAATGCGCGCCGCTGCCGGGCATCATGAGCCACCCCGGAAATATTCTGTAATGTCCTGACAATACCATCGTGCATACGCAGAGAAAGGTAGAGTGAGAGTACTGCGCTGATTAGTAAACACGCAAACATCACCAGTAATGATTGATAAATAAATTGGATGACATGCTCACTGTTACCGGCCAACCAGACCGAACCGACCTGTTGTTGTTGATGATATATCGGAAACGTGATCGGTTCAGAGAATAGCCAATATTCAATCAGCCGTTTAAAATTGCTGGTTTGTGTTTCCTGATCCGCTTTCCAACTGGCCAGAATCTGTTTTTTGGCATCGAAGATTTTAGCGTCGGTAAAACTATCATGTGCGGCAACTATCGCCAATATTTCGTTGGCGGCGGTTTTGTCATTCACAATCACCGCCGCCCGAACCGTATGAGCAATTGTCGATGCCGTCTGTTTTAAATTATCTTCGGCATATTTCTGCATGGCAAATAATGCCAGCAACGAAAGAAATAAACCCACCGCAGACAACGTGACAAAAGTCATGATCAAATGGATGCGATGAACAGTCTGACGTAATGTCGGACGTGATGATATTAGTGAATAATGCTTCTTCATATAATCATTCAGTCGTCTTTTAAATTGCTGGCTTACCGGATTTAATCATTCACTCTGGATAAATATAGTCTACATTTGAACGACATCTATTTTCTTGAAACCTTTTTAAGATTGTTCTTATTGTGTTTTTAATTTTAATTAAAAATAAATTAAATTATATGAATAATATTGTTGTTAATTTTTTATATTTATCCATTGATATATTATTTTATTTTTCTTGTTTTTAAGTTATTATAATTTTCCATAATCTATTTTGGAGTAAGTTTTATGTTTTATTTTCGTGGGGAATTAATTTAAGAATGAAATAATAAATCATTAATTATTATTTCATTCGGTGTTCTTTTGGAAAATATTGTTTTTCTTTTCAATTTTAGTATGTAATTATTAATTATCAGGATTCAATAATGACTAATTTAATATTCCCTACAAACTTAACAGGAAAATTGCTTTTCCATACCTATATCAGCTATAGTGATAAAAGCAGTCAATTGCATCTGTATGATTTTAAAACCCAAGAATTAATTCAATTATCCCAAGATAATTGGAATGTTATAGACCCTATGAATGCAATATTCACTCCTGATGGAAAGTGGATTATTTTTATGGGAGTGATAAATGAAAGTTGGCATTTATTTATGTATGAATTAGGTACAGGTAGTAAACCAGTGAATCTAACTGAAAAGTTAGACGGTATTAATTATGAAGATCCAAAAATAAGCAGAGATGGTAAGTGTGTTTATTTTAAACAGGATGGCGGTATCTATCGTGCTTGGTTAGAATATAAGAATGGTAAACCTGAACTTATCAATCCTATTTCGATAACTAAGTTCAATCCATCCATTGAGTATTCCATGCCATTTCCTTCATCAAATGAACAATTTATTTATTATGTACTCGGTTCAGGTGGAGGTGAATTAGGAATTTATCGAGTAAATATAGCTACTGGTGAGGAAATTGTTTTTGATGATGAAAAAGATGTTGGAGCTTATTATCCGATTGTAAGAAAAGATGGTATGGTTTTTTATTCAAAATGGAAAGGAGAACAAAATAGATTTGATCAGATTAAAATGAAAAAACTACCTGAAGAGACTGCAATATCTTTAGGATTTAATGAGTTAAAAAGTGATAATTCTGATCCATGGCCAGTTGATGACAGTAATTACATTTTTTTCTGTTCAACCAGAGAGGGTAATTATCAGATTTATCTAGGTGAAATTTCAACAGGGCAGAGTGTGAATTTAAAGATGTTGGGATTAAATAATCATCAAGAGCTAAATTATCTAGCTCCGTGTTATTTCCAAGAAACATAAATACCATATGATTAAATTGTTAATGTGATATATTTTTGTGATGATTTATTTCATAATATTAGATTGGAAATGGTGATTTAAATCACCATTCTTAAAAAGATATTATTTCTTTTCTTTTTTATCATCCGGCTTTACTTTTAAAATATAAGTTTTATTGAATTCATTTCCTCTGCTATTAGCCAGTGTGCCATAAGTATGGCCGGATATATTAATTTTTATATCGCCCAGTACAACAGGTTTTCCTTTAATAATTAACTTATTGTAATTAATATCAACTCCTTTCTTATCTTTCCAGATATAAGGCGTTTTGGTGGGTTCATAACTAATGCCGGAATTCTCTGGGGTAATAGTGACAAATAACCTTTTTTTATCGACAAATTCATCGCGATCTGAATCTTTACCCGATATTGTTATATTGGCGCTATAGTCATTGTTTATTGTCGCTTCCGGCAATTTTTCGCCTTTTGGAAAGAAATTTATATTAGATGAAGAACAAGATGTAATAAACAAAATAGAGAAAATTAGGTATTTCATTTTTTATTTTATTGGTTTAAAAACCAATCCTCCAAATGTATGCTCGATAATAAATACCGCCAAAGTGAAACAGAATACAACAGGGTTATTTACCTATTCCAGTACGAATAAGAACATATCAGTGAATTTGTGACTAATCTCTATTCTTAAGTTAAATCATAGCATTATCTCATTCCCCATGACGCATAGACAAACAATATGCCCATTGCTATATCGCTTCGCGTCGCGGGGAGATATAAGACTTGCCACTGGAAGTTTGCAGGGGATAAGTGCTTTATTAATTCTGGCTTGGCCGTATAATCCTGCGTTTTATCATATCGTTAGTAGAGAATGGATGGGAAATGGTGGAGCAGATTGCCAATATCATCGCTGATGTGTGCGAAACACTGAATACCGGGACTATCGGCAAAACGGGTGTTCAGTCGTTTTGTTTTCCGCTTCCGGCCTCTGATGAGATTGACTGGCTGGAATGGCTGGCAGCCCAGCCGCATTACCCGCAATTTTACTGGCAACACCGGGATGGACATGAAGAGGTTGCGGCTTGTGGGCAAATTCGTTTGTTTAGTCATGCCATTCAGGCGGAGGCATTCTTACAGCAATATCCGCAATTTCCCTATCTGCGCATTTGGGGATTGAATGCGTGGGAAAGCATTCCGCCGACAAGGGAAAATACAGCAGAGGAAAATACAAATAACGGGGGAAGTTATCTGTTCCTGCCAAGAATGGAAATCCGGCGCTCTCGTGGCACAATCCATTTATATCTGAATGTGGATGGTCAGGCGGATATTGAATATATTCACCGGTTTCTCCGACAAATCGCGCCGCATCGGCCGTTCCAGCCATCCAGTACCGCTATTTTGCACGCCACACATACGCCTGAATATAAGCAGTGGAATATGCTGTTGCAACAGGCTCTGGAAGCCATTAGCCGGAAAAAAATGGAAAAAGTGGTGCTGGCACGGAAAACCGAACTTACCTTGAATGAACCTTTGCAGGCCGCCCAATTTATGACGGCCAGCCGTCGGGTGAACCATCATTGCTATCACTTTATGCTGGCTTTCAGTGCGAATCAGGCATTTCTGGCTTCGACACCAGAGCGGCTTTATTTCCGCTATCAGCGGCAGTTGTTTACAGAAGCGTTGGCAGGTACCACGGAAAATTCTGACGATGACCAGCAGGCCAGTATGCTGGGGCAATGGCTACTG
Organism: Enterobacteriaceae bacterium; assembly: GCA_031253755.1. GTDB lineage: Bacteria > Pseudomonadota > Gammaproteobacteria > Enterobacterales > Enterobacteriaceae > Xenorhabdus. Next base: position 22,168 of record JAIRVT010000018.1, on the reverse strand, counting down.
AACGATAAAAAGAACCAGCACGAAAATTTGCTGGTGGTGGATGATATCTGCCAACGCCTGCAAGGTGGTGTGGCATCCGTTGATGTTGCGCCACCGGATGTGATTCGTTTACGTAAAGTGCAACATTTACGCAGGCCGATAAAGGGAATTTTGCACCAGATAGATGACAGTGATTGCTTGCACCGTTTACAGCCGACCGCTGCTGTCGCCGGACTACCCAGAGAAGCCGCCCGCCAATTTCTGGCCGAAAATGAACCTTTTCAGCGTGGCTGGTATGCAGGATCTGCGGGCTATTTAGGGACAGAACAGAGTGAATTTGCCGTTTCGCTGCGGTGTGCTTCGATACAAGGCGATATTTTATCGCTCTATGCGGGAGCGGGCATTGTGTCCGGCTCAAATCCTGAACAGGAATGGGCGGAAATTGAAAATAAGGCAGCAGGGTTGCGCTCGTTACTGGATCATTAATTGATATTTCCTTGAACTATGACAAAGAAAGGGCTTTTAACGGGATCAACGTGAAGAATTTCTTATATAATTGATTCTTTTTCAGAACTTTTTTAACAGCCTATGTCAAACAGCGCACTGAACCGTCGTTGGGCGGAACTTTTACTGGAAGCACTGACTCGCCACGGTCTGCGTCATGTCTGTATTGCTCCCGGCTCTCGTTCTACACCTTTGACACTTTCTGTTGCTAAAATCTCTGTTGCAAAGAACGCGGCAACGAAGAGCGGCAAACTGATATGTCATACCCATTTTGATGAGCGCGGATTGGGCCATCTGGCTCTGGGGCTGGCAAAAGCAGGCAAGGAGCCGGTCGCGGTTATCGTGACATCGGGCACCGCTGTCGCCAATCTTTATCCTGCGCTGATTGAGGCAGGGTTAACCGGCGAGCGATTGGTTTTCCTCACCGCCGACAGGCCACCTGAATTGATCGATTGCGGTGCGAATCAGGCGATCCGTCAGCACAATATTTTTTCCTCACATCCGGCACAAACGCTGAACTTACCCAGACCCACCACCGAGATTCCTGCCAGTTGGCTGGTTTCTGCCGTGGATAACGCGATGTCAAACCTGCAACAAGGCGCTCTGCACATTAATTGCCCTTTCGCTGAACCGTTATATGGCGATGATGAGGGGTATCAGTCATGGCTACAAACGCTGGGGAACTGGTGGCAAAGCGATGAGCCGTGGCTCAGGCAATCCTTGCTACAACGCGTTGCGAAAGTGCCGGACTGGGCGTGCTGGCGGCACAAACGCGGCGTGGTGCTGGCAGGCAGAATGCGCGCCGAAGAAGGGCAGCTCGTGGCTCAGTGGGCGCAAGCAATGGGCTGGCCGTTGATTGGCGATGTGTTGTCCCAGACCGGACAGCCTTTGCCCTGTGCTGACCTGTGGCTGAATCACCCACGCCCACAGGAAATTCTGGCACAAGCGCAACTGGTGATTCAGTTCGGCTCCGGCCTGACCGGAAAACGCGTATTGCAATGGCAGGCCAAATGCCGGCCTGAAGCGTATTGGATTATTGATCCTATCGCGGGCAGGCTTGATCCCGCTAATCATCAGGGCCGTAAATTTACTGTCCATGTAGCGGACTGGCTACGGGAACATCCTGCCACTTTTGGAGGGCGTTTTGATGATTGTTTTGATGACTGTTTTGGTGATAGCGCTTGCTGGGCGGATGAGCTGAGCCTCTGGTCTGAAAAAGCGGTTGCCTGTGTGAATGAACAACTGGTTACTGGATCATTCGTTACCGAGCCATTTGTGACGGGACAACGCGCAGAGAAACTCAGCGAGGCGGCTGTTGCCCATCAACTGCATCAATTATTGCCGGAACAGGGGCAGTTGTTTGTCGGCAATAGCTTGATTGTCCGTTTGGTTGATGCGCTGGGGCAACTTCCCGCTGGGTATCCGGTTTACAGCAATCGTGGTGCCAGCGGTATTGACGGGCTGATTGCCACGGCTGCCGGCGTCCGGCGGGCAACCGGTAAACCGACGCTGGCCATTGTCGGTGATATTTCCGCCCTTTACGACCTGAACAGCCTGGCGTTATTGCGGGAAAGTGCCGCATCGATGGTGCTGATTATCGTCAATAATAATGGCGGCCAAATTTTTTCATTGCTGCCGACACCATCGGAAGAACGCCAGCGTTTTTACTGTATGCCACAAAACATCCGTTTTCACCACGCAGCGGAGATGTTTGGCCTGAACTATCGGGCGCCGCAAAACTGGCTTGAATTACAACAAACCGTCGGTCAGGCATGGCAACAAGAAACCGCGACAATCATTGAATTAAATGTGACCGATAACGAAGGCGCACTCTGCCTGCAAGCGTTGTTGAAACAGGTAGCCGAACTGGAAAATCCGGCAGCAGAAAAGCCAGCAGCAGAAAAGTCAGGAACAGAAAAGGAAACCGTATTGTGAAATTAGCCGCTCAGGTATTCAACGCAGAAAGACAGGGGGCGTGGCTGGTTTGGTTGCATGGTTTGCTGGGATGTGGCAACGAATGGCTGCCCATTGTGAATGCCTGTAATCAATATGCATCGCTGGTGGTGGATTTACCCGGTCATGGCAATTCCGCGGATATTAAGGTCAATGGCGGTTTTGCCGAAATGGGCAAACTGCTGCATGACACGTTACACGCCTATCAGATCCATGACTATTGGTTAATCGGTTACTCATTGGGTGGACGGATCGCCATGAGTTATGCGACTCAGCTAGTTCAGGAAGTTCCACTCCAGCAAAAAGTTCCACTCCAGCAAGGAGTTGAAAATCATCAAGGGCTACGGGGAATACTGGTGGAAGGCGGAAACCCAGGGCTGGTTTCGCAACAGGAGCGTGCAGCCAGATTGTTGCATGATCAAAACTGGGCGCAACGTTTTCGCGAAGAACCCATCTTGAACGTGCTGGCGGATTGGTATCAACAGCCGGTATTTGCCGATTTATCACCGGAACAACGCCAGCAGCTGATTCACCTGCGCAGCCAGAATAACGGCAAAAACATCGCAGATATGCTGGAAAACACCTCACTGGGCAATCAGCCTTATCTGATCCCTGCACTCCAAACGCTGGTTATGCCTTTTATTTATTTGTGTGGGGAAAACGACCAGAAATTTAAGGGAATAGCGCAACAGCACACGCTGCCAGCAGAAATCATTCCTCACGCCGGGCATAACGCTCACAGCAGCAACCCTGCGGATTTTTCTGCCGCAGTCAATCATCTTTTATCACTTTTCGGCTAAGGAACTTGAAGAATGCTCTATCCAAGCGAAGAAAAATTAACTGCCCCGATTACATGGCAAGACTGTTCCAACGGGTTTGAAGATATTCTTTATCATAAATCCGCAGAGGGTATCGCCAAAATCACCATCAATCGCCCGCATGTGCGGAATGCTTTTCGTCCCCTGACCGTGAAAGAGATGCTTCAGGCGCTGGCAGATGCCCGCTATGACGACGGTATTGGTACGATTATCCTGACCGGAATGGGTGAAAAAGCGTTCTGCGCGGGGGGCGACCAAAAAATCCGTGGCGATTACGGTGGCTATAAAGATGACAACGGAACGCATCACCTGAATGTGTTGGATTTTCAGCGCCAGATCCGCACCTGCCCAAAACCGGTCGTTGCGATGGTGGCCGGTTTTGCTATCGGTGGCGGCCATGTATTGCACCTGATGTGTGACCTGACCATTGCCGCTGATAATGCGATTTTTGGTCAGACCGGACCGAAAGTCGGCTCATTTGATGGTGGCTGGGGGGCTTCGTATATGGCACGGATTGTCGGGCAGAAAAAGGCACGCGAAATCTGGTTCCTGTGCCGTCAGTACTCTGCGCAGGAAGCGTTGGATATGGGGCTGGTCAATACCGTTGTGCCTTACGCTGAACTGGAAAAAGAGACGGTACGCTGGTGTCGTGAAATGCTGGAAAACAGCCCGATGGCGTTGCGCTGCCTGAAAGCCGCACTGAATGCTGATTGCGATGGACAGGCAGGTTTACAGGAATTGGCGGGGAATGCCACCATGCTGTTCTATATGACGGAAGAAGGGCAGGAAGGGCGCAACGCTTTCAATGAAAAACGCCCGCCGGATTTCAGCAAATTCAAGCGTAATCCCTGATGCGCCAAGCCACTTTATATCAATATTGCCTGCCGATGGAGGCAGGCGTGATCCTGCGTTACCAGCGTTTAAAAACCCGCGATGGTTTTTTGGTTCATATGCAGGAAAACGGCGAACACGGCTCAAGGGAAGGCTGGGGAGAGATTGCACCGTTGCCGGAATTCAGCCACGAGACACTTGAACAGGCCAAACACGCGGCAACGGCATGGCTGACACGTTGGTGTCAGAACGAAAACGCAACAGATAACGGGCCGAAATCAAGTGTGTTTCTTGATAAATGGCCTTGCGCGGCATTCGGTATCAGCTGCGCCCTTGCCGAATTACAGGATGAATTGCCCGCAGAGGCCAGCTATCACAAGGCATTACTGTGTACCGGCGATCCTGACGATGTAATCAGGCGTCTGGGATCCCTTGACCACAACAGAAGCATGAGTGGATCGAAAATCGCGAAAGTGAAAGTCGGGTTATATGAAGCGGTGCGGGATGGCATGGTCGCCAACGTTTTGCTGGAAGCCGTGCCGGATCTGCAATTGCGGCTGGATGCCAATCGCAGCTGGACGCGGGCAAAAGCGGATGGATTTGCGAAATACGTCAATCCTGATTATCGGCAGCGCATCGCTTTTCTGGAAGAACCGTGTAAAACCCGTGAAGATTCACTGAATTTCGCCCGTGAAATCGGCATTGCCATTGCGTGGGATGAAAGCGTGCGCGAAGCCGGTTTTAAGGTCGAAGCACAGGCAGGTGTTGCAGCTATCATTATCAAGCCGACGTTGGTGGGCAGCATCGCCCGTTGCCGTCAGCTGGTGGCGGATGCACATCAGGCCGGGTTGCAGGCCGTGATAAGTTCCAGCCTTGAAACCAGTTTCGGCCTGACCCAACTCGCCCGTTTAGCCCGTTGGTTAACGCCGGATACCCTGCCGGGGCTGGATACGCTGGATTTGATCCGGTTGCAGCTTATCCGTCGCTGGCCGGAAAGTGACATTCCATGTATGGAACTCGATAAGCTGGCAAGCGTCTGGAGTTATGAATGTCCGTAGCCGTTTTTAATCAGTGTTCTTTTAATCAATGGCCGTGGCATCACTGGGCGACGTGTTCACCGGAAAAACAGGCGCTCTGCCTGTACGACAATGAAACGAGTGGAGAAACATTCAGCTGGCAACAATTGGCAATAAAAATTGACACTCTGGCTGATTGTTTCAGGCAGCAAGGCGTTGCAGAAAACAGTAGCGTGATCCTGAGAGGGAAAAATAGTGCTGATTTACTGCTGTGTTACCTTGCGGCTCTGCAATGCGGTGCCAGAGTGCTGCCGCTCAACCCTCAACTTCCTGACGCTCTGCTGGTGGAATTATTGCCTCATCTGAATATGGCATTTGTGGCGGATTTTACCGGTTCACCTTCAGCGGCTATTCAGGCGACCAAGCTCAATTGGCAATCTGAGCCGATCACAACGGCTATGCCAGATCAACAAGCGGGCAAACCAGCAGCATGGGATGTTAATCGTCCCGCCAGTATGGTCCTGACATCAGGTTCTTCCGGGCTGCCCAAAGCCGTGGTTCATTCCATCGGTGCTCATCTTGCCAGTGCACAGGGTGTGCTTTCCTGCATGGATTTTCAGCCTGATGACCGTTGGTTATTATCACTGCCGTTATTTCATGTTTCCGGTCAGGGGATACTCTGGCGCTGGTTGTTGCGAGGCGCAGAGCTGGCATTGCAGGATATGTCTTCGCTGGATGATGCGCTATCCGGCTGCACTCATGCTTCATTAGTCCCGACTCAGTTATGGCGTTGGCTTTTTCGATCCCGTGAACATCGATCTTGTGAACAGCGATCTCGTGAACATCCGCCAACACTGAAAAATGTCTTGTTGGGTGGGGCAATGATACCGCCGGAGCTTATCCAACAGGCTGAACAGTCGGGCATCCGTTGTTGGTGTGGCTATGGCCTGACGGAAATGGCCTCAACCGTTTGCGCTAAACGGGCGGATGGCTTATCAGGCGTCGGCAAGCCATTGCCGGGTAAAGCGATTCGTTTGGTCAAGGACGAAATCCAAATCCGTGCAGACAGTATTGCTTTGGGTTATTGGTTTGATGGGAAACTGCAACCGTTAACCGGAGAGAATGGCTGGTTTCCGACCCGTGATCGGGGTGACTTTCAGCAGGGAGAACTCTGTGTTCTGGGGCGTCTTGATAATCAATTTTTCAGCGGCGGTGAAGGTGTTCAGCCGGAGGATATTGAGCGAATAATTAACCAGCATCCACAAATCCAACAAAGTTTTGTTATTCCGATTCCAGATATTGAATTTGGGCATCGCCCGGTGGCGGTTATCGAAACGGATAATCCTCAACTGACGGAAACCCTTGCTGATTGGCTTGCTGATAAACTTGCCGGATTTCAGCGGCCGGTAGCCTGCTATTTGTTGCCGGAACATTTGAAACACGGTGGAATAAAAACCTCGCGTCAGCAGGTCAGGCAGTGGGTTTTGGCGCAGTACGTTAACTGAGTGGAAAAATCCGCATCAGCAGGGATGCGGATTTTCCCTTTTACTAGCCAATTTCTGGCAAGATTCCGCTGACAATACCAATCTGAATGGCAATCACCGCAATACCGCACAGAAAAACCAGCACCAATACAGGCTTGCCGCCCTTAACACGGTATCCGCCCTGATTTTCATTTTCTGCCCGGCAACGCCAGACCAGCAAACACGGAAGCAGCAGCGCCAGAATGGACAGCGCGACAGCCGCGTAGGTCAACGCCATCACAAAGTTAGGGTAGAACAAGGCACACAGCAGCGGTGGAACAAAGGTGATCAGGCCGGTTTGCAAACGCCCGGTGGCATTATTGCGGCGTTTCAGAAAGTCAGCCAGATAATCAAACAGGCCGAGTGAAACCCCCAGAAATGACGTTGCCAGTGCAAGGTCAGCAAACAGATGGACGGCAAGCTCGATTTTGGGTGAAGCAACCACTTCCCTCACGGCTTCCAATAAACCATTCAAGCCCGATTGTTGAGCCAGAATACCGACAAACGTCTGGGAGGAAATCGCCCCAAGCGTGACCAACTGCCACAGGATATACGCACACAGAGGAATTGCACTGCCGATGATAAATATTTTCCGTAGCTTATTGGTGTCTCCGTTCATATAGGCAACGATACTGGGCACACTGCCGTGAAACCCGAACGAAGTAAAAATCACCGGAATGGCAGATAACACCAACCCTTGCTCTATCGGCATCGACATCAGGTTGATTTTATCAACATGGGGCATCATCACACCGAGCACGATCACCAGAAACACGATTTTGGCCGTAAATAGCAGGCGGTTAATGAAGTCAACGGATTGCGTGCTGATACAAACGACCCCACCGGCAACGATGGTAAAGGTAATGATCCCGGCGGACACCGAGATTTTTTTATCAAACCAGGAAGAGAGGCTGGCCGCCAGCAACTCACCGGCACCACTGATATAGGCCGTGGTCAGCGCATACATCAGAAATAGCATACTGAAACCGGTTAACACCTGCCCACCGGTACCTAAATAATGTTTTGCAATCGTTCCCAGACCGGTGCTGGCTTTATTATGCTGATAGACTTCTACCAGCAGGAGTGCGGTATAGCACATCAATACCCACAGCGCGATTAACATAATCAGTGTCGTTCCAAAACCGACACCTGCCGCAGCCAGTGGCATCGCCAGCATTCCTGCTCCAATCGTCGTTCCGGCGACGATAAAAGTACTGCCAATAGTGCGATTCTTCACGCGAGCCTCATTTCTGCATAGGTTGAGTTAATAGTTATCAGGCTGGCAGAGTAAAGGATTGATTTAACACTGTCAAACTAGCGGTACATGTTGCGTAAATAAATAGTTACACAATGAGTTAATGATTGAACGATAAAATAAATGAAGGAAAATAATACAATCGTCTGCGCTGGTGGCTTTTTTTTGCTTGAAATAAATATGATTTCAGTATGAAATTACAACGAATGAAACCCGTATTCAGACGACGACTCCCAAGCGTACCCGTGCTGGAGTTTTGCAGGAGATTGTATGGCTCAATTACCCACCAGAAATGCGTATATTAATGCTTTTCTTGCATCGGAAAGGAGACATAGAACAAATTGGGTTCAATCACATCATGTAAAGGCACTGATTTTCAGTGACCATTCCCTACTGTTAGATACTTCTCATTTGACTTTAAAGTATGATAGTCATGGTCACCTAAATTCACTCATCTACCACTTCCCGTTTCCGGCGATGGGTATGTCGGTCATATTTCAACATGGTTTATGGTATGACCATACTTTCAATCAGCTACCCGCCAGTTATCAAATTGTCGTCAGGCGGGTTATGCAATATTGGACACCCCATCATTGGCGTGGATTTTAATTTATTTTTCCAATCCCGCAAGGAAAGCGGGAGCGCACTACCAAGTTTGGGTAATAATAAAAAAACGTATTGCTGAATTATTTTTAATAAACCAACTAATACATCACCCTGAAATATATTACGTATTTTTATACTCACTTAAATAAAGAATGAAATATTGCTTCAATCATTCGCCATCAAATAATCTCCGTCGATATTCCCTCGCAAACATGAAATGCACAACTCGTTTGTTTTTGCTATGACATTTTTTGAAAAACTCTTCTGATAATTGTAATAGGAGATTCGATTAATATTATCTCCTAACAGGTTAATATAGTTTATCCCCATCGTCTTTCAGGCTGTCTCTTTGTTGGCTGTATTCATTCGCCGCCGCGATGCAACTCGAAATCCATAGGGTATAACTTTACCAACCTAAAGAATCTATCTCTTACTTTTTGATAAGAATGGAATATCAAACATGTCTGTAAATGCAATTTATAACGAGTTAAATGAATCTATTGCCTATTTTGAGCCTACTGTAACGACTCTCAGTGATCTTTTATTACGAACGGTACAACAGCATCCTCATACGGGTCTGCGTTTTATTTTTGGTGAGAAAGCCAACGAAAGTACATGGGTTGCCTATCCTGAATTGTTAAAAGAAGCACAAAAGGTACTGGGAGGATTGCGTGTTCATGCACCTAAACCTGATCGTCATGTCATTCTGATCCTCGAACAGGCCCACGACTTTGTTCCCGCTTTCTGGGCTTGTATTCTTGGGGGATATGTTCCTTGCCCTGTTCTGCCTATCCGCAATGATCCCGAACGCTGGGAAAAACACCTTAACCACGTCAGTTCCCTGCTCGGAAATCCCCTGCTGATATCCACCAAGGCACTGCAACGAGAACTGATGGGAATTTCTGATGCTGTCGATGTGAATGAATTGCGCGCGGCAATGCCGGATGAAACTGTTCATCAGGCGGGTACTGACGATCCGGCCGTGTTTATGCTGACTTCCGGGTCAACCGGCAATTCAAAAGCCGTGGTGCTGACACATGGAAATCTGTTGGCAGCGATGAAAGGCAAAAATGATCGTCAGCGTCTGACGGCAGAAGATACCACGCTTAATTGGATCTCCTTCGATCACGTCGCGGCTTTCTCGGAAGCCCATCTGTTGCCTTTATCTGTCGGTGCGACACAGCTTCATGTTTCACCCGCGACCATTCTTGCTGAACCGCTATTGTTCCTGCGTCTTATCAGTGATTATGGCGTCGCCATGTCTTTCACGCCTAATTTCCTGTTAGGCCAGATTAATGCCGCACTACAATCCGGGCGGACAGGTGCGCTGGAGCTGCAAAACACCGCGTTCGATCTCTCTTGTTTGCGCCAAATCATTTCAGGCGGGGAAGCGACTGTTGTTGAAACAGGGCGAAATTTCCGTCGTCTTCTTGCCCCTTACGGGCTGGCAAACAATGTCATCTGGCCCGGATTTGGTATGACGGAAACCTGTGCAGGCTCTATCTATTCATGTGAATTCCCTGATATTGATGCCGATAAAGAGTTTGGCTCACTCGGTTTTCCGGTTCTCGGCCTGCAAATGCGTGTTGCGAATGAAAACGGCCCTCTGACACACGCCGGTGCGGTGGGGGAACTTCAGTTGCACGGCCCGATGATTTTTACCCGTTACTATAATAATGAAGAAGCAACGCGGGAGGCGTTCACTGAAGATGGCTGGTTCCGAACCGGTGATCTCGCCGTGATCGAAAATGGACGGCTGAATCTGGTAGGAAGAAATAAAGACAGTATTATCGTAAGTGGGGTGAACTATTTCAGCCATGAGCTTGAAACGGCACTTGAGCAGCTTTCCGGTATTGAAAAATCCTTTGTGGCCGCCTTTCCGACACGGCCAGCGGGCAGTGATACGGAGCAGCTGGTGGTGGCTTTCTCCGCTTCATTCCCCCATTCCGACGACGATAAGTTGTATCAATTGATCACGGCTATCCGCAATACTACCATTCTGCTCTGGGGGTTTCGTCCCACACTGATTCTGCCTCTGCCACAAGACGCTTTTCAGAAAACCAGTCTGGGCAAAATACAGCGTGCGGCGATGCGCAAGCGTTTGGAAACGGGTGTGTTTGCCGATGAAGTGCGTTATATCAAAGAGGTGAGTGATAAACAGACGGGCGGTTATACTCCGCCAACGGGCGAAACGGAAGAGGTGATTGTCAATATCTATGCCGAACTGTTGGGTATCGAAGCCGCCCAGATAAGCGCGACAGAAAACTTTTTCGATGTGGGAGGCACTTCTCTTGATATCGTCAAACTTAAACAAGCGCTTCAACAACAATTCAAGATTAAAGATGTTCCTATCGTCACACTTCTCCAGAACCCAACAGTACGCACACTCGCGGCTCGCATAGCCTCTCACGGCAGTGGTGTCTATGATCCGGTGGTTGCCCTGCAAACTACCGGTACGAAAACACCGCTTTTCTGCATTCATCCCGGTATTGGTGAAATACTGGTTTTTGTCAATCTGGCGAAATATTTTATCAATGATCGTCCTTTTTATGCCCTGCGCGCACGTGGTCTTGAAGAGGGTGAAGAACATTTCACCTCATTCGACGAGTTGGTCAACGTCTATATTGAAGGGATCCGCGCACGCCAGCCACATGGCCCGTATGCCATCGCAGGGTATTCCTACGGCAGCCCTGTAGCTTTCGAAATTGCCAAGCGGCTTGAATCACAAGGTGAGCGCGTGGCTTTCGTGGGCAGTATTGATATGGGGCCATTGCTGATGCATCAGATGGCTGCTGTCGATGAGGCCGATATCGCTACCACATTAGCTTTTTTCCTCTCCTTAGTTGACAGAGAGCAGAAAGACGGACTGCCAGCCGAGATCCGTGCCGCCGCAGGAAGCCAGAATCCTTGTGAATATCTCCTGAAAGATGTGTCATCTGAACGCCTGCAAGAGCTGGATTTAGACTTAACAAAATTCAAGGCATGGGCCACATTAACCCAGTCGTTATTGGATGTGGGGCGTTCCTATGTACCGACGGGTCATGTTGAATCCATCACTGTTTTCTACGCTGATCCACCTCGCGGCTCAAAAGAAGAGTGGTTGACCCATCTCAAATGCTGGGATGCGTTTTCCCGTCAGGCCAATAACTATATTCCGGTAGCGGGTGACCACTACGACCTGATGGGACCCAAACATCTGACAACCTTTCAGGCTATCTTGCGTAACGAGCTTGATCGTGCATTGGGTGATCAATAACGTCATCTACCCGATAAACTTCAGATTGCAATCAGCAAGACAAAGCAAAGCCTTATATTTCCCCGTGTAGCGGGGAAATATAACACGCATCTTGAAGCTGGATGGGGATACACGACTGAATGAAAGGTACAAACACACATGAATATTCATAGGGAAGCAGCACTGGCGATTGATGCCAAAAACACGATAGGCGAAGGGCCTCTGTGGGATGCCAGAGGCAAGCGCCTGCTCTGGTGCGACAATGCACTGGGCATCGTGCAGGAAGCCCAACCTGATAACAATGGCAATTGGCATATCGGCAGGCGCTGGACGTTGAACCGTCATATTGGCGGAGCGGTTCCCCGTCAGAATGGTGGCGTTATTGTTGCCGCGGGCACGGATATCTTAGCGCTGGATGATGACGGTCACATCACACCGTTTGCGCAACTTGACGCCGATCCAAAAAAAGTCCGGGCGAACGATATCAAATGCGACGCTCAGGGCCGGCTGTGGGTCGGCACACTCGGCAATGATGTTCTCACGTCTGCCGGTGAGGTTATTGAAGGTCAGGGAGCACTCTACCGTATCGATCCTGATGGAACAATCACGACTATACTGGATCATGTGACGCTCTCCAACGGGCTGGACTGGAGTCCTGATGGCACAGTGTTCTATTATGTTGATTCACACACACTGGCTGTGGATATCTTCGATTTTGATGCCCGTGAGGGTACATTGCACAATCGCCGTTGTTTTAAAGCCTTCGCCAAAGGCGAGGGAATACCAAACGGTTTAGTGGTTGATCATGACGGGTGCGTCTGGCTGGCTTTAATGGGCAGCGGTGCAATACACCGTTATTCTCCCGCAGGGGAGCTGATGGCGAAAGTCAATATCTCCACGCCAGCGGTCACAAGTTGTATATTCGGTGGTGATCACGGTGACAAGCTGTTTATCACCAGTGCAGGCCGGAAATTACCGGATATCACTCAGCACCTGTATGGCCTTTCGGAGGAAGCCGTAGAGCGGTCGGCCACGGCACCCGGCGCTGGTGGGCTGTTTATTTGCCAGCCCGGTGTTACAGGACCAGCCGCGACGCCGTTTGCAGGTTAGGTGCAACTGGTCTGCATCTATCATCTTTCAAAATACAGCTTATATTTCCCCGCTGCGCGGGGAAATAAATAGCTTTCCAAAATGATAGGAGTATTCCTTATGGCAATAGGTGAAAGATGAATAGAGAAAAGTTTAATGAGATTATACTGATAACTCTGATCGCTATAATCTGTGGCTTCACCGCCGCGAATATGTATTATGTCCAGCCATTAATTCCCATTATCCGGGATGATTTGACAGTTTCTTACGAAAAAGCATCCATGCTATATTCATTCGCTCTGGTAGGCAACGCGGTATCCCTGTTTTTTATCATACCATTAGGTGATTTTTATAATAAGAAGAAACTCATCGCCATTCTTTATCTTATTTCATCATTATCGTTATTGGTTTTTTTTGTTAGCAGCAATTATTACTCTCTATTATTGATGTCCTTTTCTATTGGCATTGGGACTTCAGCCATTCCATTGATTATCGCAGGATTAAGTAAACAAAAGAACGGGACAAGTTATATTGGCAGAATTATGGCCGGAGTACTTATTGGTATTCTTTTCTCACGATTTTTGTCAAGTATCTTTAGTGAGATCTGGGGCTGGAAATCAATATATATTATTTCAACTATTTTGATGGTGTTTTCTGGTGCTTTTTTATTTAAAAATTACCCATCGCCAGAAAATAGTGATAAACCAATACATAAAAATTATCGGCATATTTTATTTTTGAATATAAACGGTATTATTGAAAATAAGATCATCAGGTATTATTGTTTTAACGCATTTGTCATTATGTTCATATTCTCTGCATTCTGGAGCAATGTGTCCATGTTTCTGACATCATCATTTCATTTCAGTCAATCAGAAATAGGGCTTTTTTCTCTGGTGGGTGTTACAGGGGCTTCATCTGCTCTGTTTTCATCTTATATTTTAAAGCTCGTAAATTATAAAAACAAAATACTCTATATTTTAACCGTTATAGTCTTAATTATTATGGCCAGCGTTGAAAAACAAATCTTTATTACTGTATTGGGCGCATTGCTGCTTGATGCGTTTATTCAGTTAATCCATGTAAACAATCAAAGGCATTTATATCTTTCATGTAAAGGAAATGAAGCACGCGCGGCTAGTTGTTATATGACAAGTTTTGTTATAGGCGGTGCCTTCGGCGGATTTATTTCATCATATTTTTATACATTATATGAATGGCGTGTGGTTTTAGTTATATGCGCAATTATTTCTTTTATTCCTGTGTGTTTAAATATAAAAGAAAATAATGAAAGAAATTAATTTTATGCTGAGACTCCATCAGCGTTCATCATACTTGCCATATTGAAACAATCTCCTGCGTTTGCCCGCAGGAGATTGTTTTGTGGTTTTTACTCGGCCAGAACAAACATACCAATCGGATGAATTTCCAGATAGTAATCCTCACCGACCTTGGGTTGCAGTTGAGAGGCATTGGCTTGTAACAAGAGTGTTTGCCCGTGCCAATCAACAGTCACTTCGTATTGCGCGCCCATATAAGCAACATGATTCACTTTGCAACGCTGGCTTTCATTGCCTTGTTGGCAAAGCGTGATCGCTTCCGGCCGCACGCCAACCGTAATGGATGCGGATGTTGTGGCACTTGTTGCGGTGAAGTTAGCAGGGCGTGGCAGGCGGTATTGGAAAATCTCCACATAATCTGTGCCTTGTATAGCCGGGAAAATATTAGCATCGCCCATAAAACTCGCCATAAATTTTGAGGCAGGTTGGCGATATAACGTTTGCGGCGAACCCATCTGCATGATTTTCCCTTTGTTCATGACCAAAACCGTATCAGACACGGCAAAGGCTTCACTTTGATCATGGGTCACATAAAGTGACGTGATATTGAATTGTTGCTGCAATTCCCGAATTTTTTCACGCATATTGCGGCGCAAATTGGCATCAAGATTACTTAATGGCTCATCGAATAACAGCACCTTGGGTTTGAGAATCAGGGCGCGAGCCAACGCAACACGCTGCTGTTGTCCGCCGGAAATCTGATCAACATAGCGATCTTCAAAACCGCTCAAATCCACCAATTCCAGTGCTTCCCTGACCCGCTCGCGGATCTCGGCTTTTGACTGCCCCAGCATTTTCAGCCCATAACCAATGTTTTCTCCCAGTGACATATGCGGAAAAAGCGCATAAGACTGAAAGACCATGCAAATATCCCGTTGCTGGATAGAACGATCAGTGACATCTTCCCCGTCAATGAAAATCTTGCCGGTCGTGGGTTTTTCCAGCCCGGCCACCAGCCTGAGCACCGTTGTTTTACCACACCCTGATGGACCCAATAATGTCACCATATGCCCTTGTGGAATGGATAAATCCAGCGAGTCGATGACGGTATTGTTACCGAATTGCTTGGTCACGTTTTTTAATTCGACAAAATGTTGCTGTGCCATATCGTCACTCCATGATTATTGGGTATTTTTAGCTTTAGAGCGGGAAATACGCGCTTCGCCAACTAAATAGTCAAACAGGAAAATTACCGCCAGCATGACCACGATCAGAATAGAGCCATAGGCGATGGCCAGACCATACTCACCGTCTTCAACGCGATTCAGGATATAAGCTGTTGCGACACGGGTATCCGGTGTGACCAAAAAGACAATGGCACTGACCGTGGTGATCGCGCGGACAAAACTATAAACCAGCGCAGATAAAATCGCCGGGCGTAAGAGTGGCAGCAAAATATGCAGTATGGTTCTCATCGAACCCGCCCGCAGGCTGAGAGAGGCTTCATCCAGCGATTTATCAATTTGTCCAAGCCCTGCGATACCGGCCCGAATGCCGACAGGTACGTTTCGCATGGTCATGGAAATAATGATAATGAACGCGGTGCCCGTGATATAGAAAGGCGCATTATTGAACGCCAGAAGATAAGAAATCCCGGCTACCGTACCGGGAACCGCAAAACAAAGCATGGTCGTGAATTCGATCACTTTTTTGCCTCGGAATTGCTGGCGTACCACGATATAGGCAATTAACAAGCCGAAAATGGCGGTAATCGGCGCTGCGATACCCGCATATAACAGGGTATCCAGCAGTGAAGGCCATGCGCCGTCACTCATTCCCTGACCAAAGAGTTGGGTGAAATTATCCAGCGTCAGCGTGTAGTCCACGCCCCAGTTGACAGTGAAACTGCCGTAGAAAATGCTGCCGTAAAGCAGGATATTAAATACCACCCAGACAAATAACAGGGAACAAATTCCCCAGACCAGTGAAACCGGCAAAGGCTGCACATCGCCACGGTAAGATTTACCGGAAACCGTGACATAAGAACGTTTGCCGATCCAAAGATACTGAATGCAAAATACCAGCAGCGAGAAAACCAGCAACGATGCGCCCAAAGTACTGGCAGCTTGATAATCAAGTTGTGAACCGGAGATAAAGAAATAAATCTGGGTCGCCATGACATCAAAGTTACCGCCCAATACCAGCGGGTTACTGAAATCCGCCAGAGACTGAACAACCACAATCAGGAACGCATTGGCGAGGGCAGGTTTGAGTAAGGGGATAAAAACCGAGAAGAAAGTTTGATAGCGATTGGCTCTCAGGGTATAAGCGGCTTCTTCCAGAGAGGGATGAATGGTTTTGATGGCACCATCTAAAATCATAAACGCCATCGGCGTAAATGCCAGAACCTGAGCGATCCAGATACCGGTAAAGCCATATAACCAGTTAGTGTTAGTTAAACCGCACCACGCAGCCAGAAACTCGGTGATATAACCGGAACGCCCCATCATTAACGTCACGCCCAACCCGACAACAAACGGCGGTGTAACAATGGGCAGAATAGAGAATACGCGGCCAATGAAAGCGGAACGTTTAGCGATTCTGGCGGTGTAAATTGCCAGTACCAATCCGAAGAAAGTACTCCCCAAGCCGACTGTCACGGAAAGCAGCAGGGAATTAACAATAATTTTCAGGATATGGGATTGTCCGAGGATCGACAGAAACGCAAAAGGGGCGAAATGACCGGATGCATCCGTAAACATGGGAATAAAGATGGCGATGCTGGGGAAAAGAATAAATACCCCAATCAAGGCAATGACAGCCACCAATGAACCAATGACGAAATGGTCACCCCCCAGCCATTCCAGCCGCCCAAGCGCCAACGTAATAATGACACCCAACGCGATAAACAGCGCAATTGAGGAATAACCTAACCCGCGTTCGGTCAATGTTGCACTGGTAATGATAAACAGCACACACAGCAGGGCATAGCCTGCATCAAAATAGTGACGCCAACGGGCATTGCGATCAGTGGGAAAACGTGGGCGTATTAACAGCGCGGATGGCAGTAAGAACCACAATAGGCTGATATTGATATTATTCCAGCCATACGCTGCCAGAATTTCTTCTTGTGTTGAATCAAAAAGGCCGTAATCCAGACTCCATGATGGCAGCAGGGCGAATGACAGCCATGCCAGTATAATCCACCAGAAAACAGAATCCCGGCCCTGCTTTTTTTGCAAGGCAAGGGTGTGAGACATAATTCCCCCAAGAAACGTCACGAATAAATATGTTCAGGCAGTGAATGGATGCTTCACTGCCTGAATAAGTCTTATGTTGATTTAAGTATTATTTGCCCATTTTCACTTCGGTGAGCCACTTGTTGATCAGTGTCTTACGCGTATCATCGGAGCCATATTTATTCATGTCATAATTGATAAGATTCAATTTGGCAGGATCTAAGGTAAGCGGGGAAGTTTCTGCCGTGGTATTGGTCAGGATTTGGTAGGATTTTCCTTGCTTCCAGCTTAGCTCTTGGGCTTCTTTGGACAGAACCCAATCGACAAACAATTTGGCGTTATCGAGATTACGGGCGTTTTTGATAATGCTGACGCCGCCAATTTCATAACCAGTACCTTCGCAAGGCGAAATCAGTTTTATTGGCGCACCATTTTCCGCTTCCAGTGAATAGTCATGCAGGAAACCAATGCCAATGGCCGTTTCGCCACGAGCAGTATTACGGGCGGGAGCAACACCGGATTTCGCGTATTGGGAAATATTACTGTTGAGTTTTTTCAGATAATCAAAAGCTTCGTTCTCACCCCACAGCTGGATAAACGTCGCTAATGCGGTATAAGACGTGCCGGAACTTTGTGGGTCGGCAATTTGAATTTCGCCTTTATATTCGGGTTTGGTCAGATCTTTCCAACAGGCAGGAACAGGCAGGTTTTTCTCTTTCAGGCGTTGTGTATTCACACCAAAGCCGAGAATTCCCATATAAACAGCAGAAGAATAATTTCCTTTGCGTTTTGCCGGATCGCGGAACTGAGGCATGATTTGCGATAAATTGGGTGATTGATAAGGCTGTAGGAGATCCAATTCACCCGCCTGAGATTGGGGGTCAAGTGTACCGGCGTACCAGACATCGGCCTGTGGGTTGCGTTTTTCTGCATCTATTTTGGCGAGTGTACTGCCGGAGTTATTGCGAATAAATGTGGTTTTGACATTGTATTTTTCACCAAAAGCCCGTGTTTCTGTTTCACACAGGGCATTTGTGCCGCTGCAATAAACAACCAACCGGCCTGCTGCTTGGGCATTGCTGGTGATAGCCGCGACGGTTAACCCCAGAGTGACGAATGCGGAGAGGTAATTGAGTTTCATTAGTGATGTCCTTATTTTCAGAATATTGGAAGACGAAGGGTAAAGATGAATTTAATAAACGAAACTCTTATCATTAATTTAAAAATAGAGTCCTGCTGATTTATTCTTGGAGCATCATGATAAGGTTAAATTTTTTATGCAAATGAAGAGCGTAAATCTGCAAACCAGCTAACAAATTTAATAATTTATAGCGGGTTATTTTTATTTCTGTGTGTTTATTTATGTTAAATTTGTTATTTTTTATAAAGTTAAATTTAAATGTGATTATTTTGTTTCTGTTCTTAGTTTAAGTTCAATCAATTGTGTTTAATATTATTTTTAGAATTAAAATTTTTACTTAAGCAAGATAACAGTTACTTGGCGGCAAACGCACTAACACCGGTCAAATTAGCGGTGAAATTCCACAATTTTAAGGCTTCTGACGGATCAATGGCGTATTCACAAACACCGGTAAAGGGTTCTGTATAATCGGATGCGGGTCTTGCGATATCACAATCCTCACAATAAAGCCCTCCAAGTCCATTCAATGCCGGGCTTGTCGCGGCCCAAACCTCAGTTGCGGCTCCTTGCGCCGGAGATTTAAAGGTGGGATCAATCGGAGTACCGTTTATATCCATCCATCCTTCTTTTGCCATCTCTTCATAAGAGAGATGCCGCTGGAGTGGCGTAAATATTTTTCCCGGATGCAAAGAAAATGCCCTGATACCCCTATTTTTTCCATAATTATCCAATTGCAATGCAAAAAGGATGTTGGCAGTTTTAGATTGTGCATAGGCTGCCCATTTATCGTAACCACGGATAAATTGAATATCATCCCATCTGATGGGCGAATTATGATGCCCCGCAGAGGAAACACAGACGACTCTTCCTCCAGAACGGATATTGTTCCATATCAGATTTACCAGCACATAATGGCCGATATGGTTGATCGCAAACTGGGATTCCCACCCCGGTCCAACCCGTTTTTCCGGCGATGCCATGACGCCAGCGTTACAAATGACATAATCAAAGTGATATTTATTTGCATGTATATAAGCCGCCAACATTCTGACAGAACGTATATCCGCAAGATCAAGCGGAAGAAGGGTAATATTGTTCAATTTTCTTAATTCATTGGAGGCGCTCTCTATATTCCTTGCTCCCACGACGACATGAACCCCTGCTTCTGCCAACGCTTTCGTTGCCTCGTAACCCAGCCCAGAATACCCACCGGTGATAAGTGCTATTTTCCCATTGATATCAATATTATTAAGCACATCTGAAGTTGTTGATGATGCACTGAATCCCGAATTGATCGGTTGTTGAATGCGCATAGATCCTCCAATAAATAGGGTGCTTCTGGTGCATTAGTACAGAAAGAGCGGATAAAGATGGTTAATTTATTTTAATATAGGCTTTATTCATTCGCCAATGACAGTTCAGCGCGATCTTTTTTTAGGCAGACGGTTCTGAACAAGAAAAATAGTTTGTCAAAACTCTCGTTACCGACATGATTTTATTGCAGAAAATAAAATGAAATGATAATTTCGGAACGGATAATCTGGTAGTGAGTGTTGTTGAGTTTAATACTTTTCAATCATGTCAATTTATAAATGGGCCTATTGCTTAAGATATGAATAAATCGATAGTGTTTGGTATATCATTATCTCTGCTGGCAGCTTTTTCTTGGGGAGCTGCTATGGTAATGAGCAAAATTGGTTTAGCACAATTTTCTGCGGGTATTTTGTTTTCATTACAAGTTTGTTCTTCTTGTATATTTGCATGGATATTTGCAATCTTATTTAGGAGAAAAATAGCAGTTGATAAGAAAAGTTTATTAGCTTATATGACTGGTTTTTTAGAGCCATTTTTAGCTTATATATTATCTTTATATGGATTAATGAGTGTGCCGGCAGGGATAGCATCAGTGATATTATCAACTGAATCCATAATGATTTTAATATTGTCAATTTTTCTATTGCGAAATAAAATTGATAATAAACCAAAATTCTTTATTTTGCTTTTTTTAGCAATGACAGGAAGTGTTTTGGTTATAGGATCAGATTTCGAAAAAGGTATTGGTATAAATGTAAGTGGATATTTATTAATATTCATGGGCGCATTTTGTGCTTCTTTATATGTTGTTCTTTCATCTAAATTGATTGAATCATTTGACCCTATAGTTTTACTCACAGGGCAATTAACTTTTTGCTCAATAATGGTTCTGCCTTATCTGATTTTAAACTTTGAATTAAACTCAGGGGATTATAGTGCAATCGCTTTTTCGGTAATATCTGGTGTAACTCAATACTTTCTGGCTTTTTTATTTTATCTTCATTCTTTAAAATGGATTAAAATTCATGTTGCAGGTGTGATGTTATATTTCATTCCTGTTGTTGCTATTTTTTTATCATGGTATTTTTTAAATGAAGGTATTAATTCTCTTCAAATTTTAGGTGTAATTATCACCTTAATCAGTATTGGGATATTAAACAAAATATATAGCCATTAATGTGAAGCTCTATGGATTATCGTATTCATAGAGCCAACATTGTTATTAGTTTATTAATTCCTGATAAACAGCGTCAATAAAGCAGGTAAACCGGCAATAAATGCAAGGATCAGCAAAGATAGCGAGTAATTCAACATCAGCAATAAATGGGCAATCAGAGGCCCTATACTTGCTCCGACAAATAATACAAATGTATAGAGTGATATGGCTGTTCCCCTGTATTGCTGCTCAGCCAGCGCACCAATCGCACCGACCAGAGAAGGGACACTGAATGCACGCCCGCCAATAAAAATGACACTGGCGAAAAGCAGCCCCCATGCGCTTCCCCAAGAAACGGTCACTGAGGCCAGTATTAACCCTGCGGCTGCGACGAAAAAGCTCCATCTGACCAGTGATATTGCGCCTGTTTTTTGGATTATTCTGGGCGCCAACAGGGAAAGAAACATCACGGGTAAAACAATCAATCTTGTTGTGAGAGGCGCTATATCCATCATGGCAAATTTTTCACCATAACTTTTGTCCATCATAATATAAAAAGCAACCAATGCTGACAGCGTACATAATGTACTGAAATACAACCACTTTAGGTTTTTCTCGAACAATATTCCCGGTATTTTCCTGTAAATATCAAATAACGTTGTTTTGTGATGTTTTCCTGCCTGATTGTTTTCCCCGCGAACAATCTTTTCCTCACAAACAACAATGTAAATCAGAAGAATTGACGCCAAATAAACCGGAACTAGTGTGAGTTCAATTGCATTAAAACCATAATGACTGAGCTTGATGGCATAAAGCTGAGCGATAATGCTCGCGGTTAAGAACCCCAGCGACATAAATGATATTGCCCGCGACTTCAGCGTGGAAGGCAGATTTTCATTCAGATAGGCCAGTATAACGGGCGGGTAACAGGAGGCGGCAAATCCCTGTAATACCCTGAGTGCCAATAACTGGTTAAAATCGGAGCAAAACCCGACCAGAATGGTGAAGAACAGGAAAAAGGTAAATCCGGTCAGCATGACTAGCCTGCGACCCAAGCTATCTGAAAGTGGACCGGATAATAAAAAGCCTGCCGAATAACCGATGCTGAACGCGCTGCTCACCCATCCAGCCATGTTTTTATCGCCGTTGAAATACTGGTTTATCTCGGTAAGGATCGGGATTGGAATGTAAATCTGGCCGACTACCGTGAGACCTGTTAGTGCCAGAAG
>JAIRVT010000074.1 GCA_031253755.1 Enterobacteriaceae bacterium | reverse complement strand
GCTGCCGGGCTGGCAGTGTTAGCCCACGGAGAGACGGTAAACCCTAAATCGCCTGCTGCGGCTTAGGTTCGGCTCTGTGAAGTGGGAATCCTCGCCGTTTACGGCGGGGAGCAGTCAATGCTGATTATGAATATTGCTGTTCGAACCAGCTTTCCAGAATGATGACAGCAGAAGCGGAATCAACCTTGCCTTTATCAAGAGCACGATATCCGCCATGGTCAAACAGGTGAGATCGTGCTTCTACCGTTGTGAGCCGTTCATCGTGTAGCTCAACTTGGACGCCAAAACGACCATGCAGACGGTTAGCAAATTTGCGTGCCTGTGTGGTAACCAGCTGCTCAGTGCCATCCATATTAAGTGGCAGGCCGACAATCACTAAATCCGGTTGCCACTCTTTGAGAAGTTTTTCTATCTTATCCCAATTAGGAGAGCCTTCTTTCGCTTTGAATGAGTCTAGTGCTCTGGCGGTGCCAGTTATTTCTTGCCCGATAG
The DNA here is from genome assembly GCA_031253755.1 of Enterobacteriaceae bacterium. Classification (GTDB taxonomy): domain Bacteria; phylum Pseudomonadota; class Gammaproteobacteria; order Enterobacterales; family Enterobacteriaceae; genus Xenorhabdus. The sequence goes on along the minus strand of JAIRVT010000074.1, from coordinate 33,097 downwards.
CTGCACCAATACTGTGGGTGCCGAAATCAAATGCAATAACGGTACGATTTTTCATTAAGAATGCCCTGCATGTAATGCGAGATTATGGATATTAACTCCCAATAACAATGCAGCTTCACGCCAGCGATTTGCAACCGGAGTATTGAAAATGATAGAGGTTTCCGCAGCGACGGTAAGCCAGCTATTTTCCATAATTTCTTTTTCTAGCTGGCCTTTTTCCCAATTTGAATAACCTAATGTCATCAAAATATTTTTCGGCTGACGTGGAGTACCTAATGTTTCCAGCATATCTTTAGACGTTGTTACCATTGTTTCATCAGAAATTTGAATGCTGGAACTAAAGCCGGATAGCGGTGTATGTAAGATAAAGCCGTGCTCTTCAGACAGAGGACCACCAGCCATGACCGGTTTATTCAGGTTAATATTCTCATCTCTGTCTACAGGGGCGATATTCAACTTTTTCAGAACCCCTTGAATAGAAATCTGATCGATTGGTTTATTAATAATTAGCCCCATTGCCCCATTATGATCGTGCTCGCAGATATAGACTACGGAACGATGAAAATAAGGGTCAGTGAGCGAAGGCATGGCGATAAGGAAATGGTGCTGTAGATTCATGTGTTTTCTAGAATTATTTTTTAAATTATAGTCTTTGCTTTTCAAACAGCCTCTTTGTTGGCTATGTTCGTTCATCACGGCCACCATTGTTATAAGACATATTGTGATCTGTGCTCCCGATGATGAGTGAGAGGCTTCAGCCTCTCACCAGAATCCAGTCTTTATGCGTGTCGAGGAAATGGAAGCTGATTGGCCTATTATGCTGTCGGTTTGCCTAATCGTTTTTCAATAGCATCCATAAACATACCTGTAATGGATACTGCCGGGAAAGTTGCTTCTATCTCACGAACACAAGTTGGGCTGGTAACGTTGATTTCAGTCAGACGGTCACCAATGATGTCAAGTCCGACAAAAATTAACCCTTTTTCTTTTAAAATCGGGCCGACAGCACGGGCAATTGCCCAGTCACTTTCTGATAGCGGTCGTGCTTCTCCACGTCCGCCTGCTGCAAGGTTACCACGGGTTTCGCCCTGTGCCGGGATACGGGCAAGGCAGTACGGTACCGGTTCGCCATCAACAACCAGTACCCTTTTGTCACCTTCCTTGATCGCAGGCAGGAAATTCTGAGCCATGCAGTAACGGCTGCCATGTTCTGTCAGCGTTTCAATAATCACACCAATATTCGGGTCATCTTGTTTCAGACGGAAAATGGAAGCTCCTCCCATACCATCCAGTGGCTTAAAGATAACATCGCTGTGTTTTTGGTGGAATTCGCGCAGAGTTTTGGCGTTGCGAGTCACCAGTGTATCCGGTGTCAGCTCGGGGAACCATGCGGTAAATAGTTTTTCGTTACAGTCACGCAGGCTTTGTGGTTTGTTAACAACCAGACTGCCTTTGATTTCAGCCCGTTCCAGAATATAAGTAGCGTAGATAAACTCAGTATCAAAAGGAGGATCTTTGCGCATCAAAATAACATGTAGTGTATCAAGGGCAATATCTTGTTCACTACCAAACTGATACCACTGTTGAGGATTTTCTTCTACCGTAAGCAAACGGGTTTGCGCGCGTGCTTCACCTTGATACAGATAGAGATCATTCATCTCCATGTAATGGATTTCCCACCCACGTTTCTGCGCTTCCAGCAGCATAGCAAAACTAGTATCTTTCTTAATGTTGATGGATGAGATTGGGTCCATCACTATACCGAGCTTGATCATTCTTTCTCCTTAACCCAGATCACCAAAACGCACTTGCAATGCGGTAATTGCAGTGAGTGCCGTAGTTTCTGTCCGCAGGATGCGGGAGCCTAATAGAATATCAGTAAATTGATGATTTGTTGTCATTTCTATTTCTTCGGCAGAAAGCCCGCCTTCAGGGCCAATCAAGAGACGAACCTTTTCTACTGGTAATGGTAGCGTATTGATACTTTGGCTGGCGCGGGGATGCAAATTGAGTTTTAGACTGTTATCGTTTTCTGCACACCATGTTTCCAGTGACATAACCGGGCGTATTTCAGGGATCCGGTTGCGCCCACATTGTTCACAGGCAGAAATGACAATTTTTTTCCACTGCTGTAATTTTTTATCCAGCCTTTCTGCATCCAGCTTGACACCACAGCGTTCAGACAGAAGCGGTGTAATTGTATTAACACCCAGCTCAACCGATTTTTGGATTGTGAATTCCATTTTTGCACCACGAGACATCACCTGCCCCAGATGTAGATCCAATGGTGATTCGCAGTCAGACAGTTTACTTCCGAGAACATGCACTTTGACTGCTTTTTTACTGGTTTCAGCCAGTTCTGCCTCAAAAACCTGATTACTGCCGTCAAAGAGTTGTAACCGCTGTCCGTTATTCATCCTGAGCACACGGCCAACGTGATTGGCTGCATCATCACTCAGGTAGACTTCAGTACCTACAGTCAGTGATTCAGGATGATAAATGCGGGGAATTCGCATACGTTTTTTTCCTTCTTTTTCCCGAAAAGTGCTTTTCGGAGAGTTCTGATATAGCGCATAGCCACACCATTAAGTTGATCCAGCGTCATCATAAATGAGCGTTGATTGCGTGATCAAGCAATCTCTCAGACTAAAATAACTTCTTACCTTCACAAATAAGTACAATTGCGAGCCGTCTCGCATATTTATTTCAGAATGACGATTTTAATCATTTTTTTATTGCGGACTACCTGAATAAGAATTTAGTATTCTCACGTGTTCTGATTGATGTCAGAAAATAAATAAGGAATATCATAACAGGGATGTTATTTATGGATGTCGTTTATGAAAGTTATATTGGATTTTTCATGGATGAAAAAGCTGGATGGTTCAATAATTTAATCGGTGTGAACTATATAATAATTTTGTGTTTCTTTAGTGCTTTAATTCTATTGGCGATTATAGATATAAAAACATATCAGTTGCCAGATATTTTAACTCAACCTTTATTGTGGTTTGGATTGGTGTTTATTAGCAATAGTGAATTAATTCCGATCAAGAGTGCAATATATGGCGCCATATCAGGGTATTTATTTTTATGGGTATTGAATTGGTTTATTCGGCTTACATTAAAGAAAGAGGGAATAGGATATGGTGATTTAAAACTCGCGGCTGCAATTGGAGCATGGATTGGAGTCGAAATGATACCCATGTTAATGTTGTTATCTTCGCTATCCGGGTTATTTGGTTTTGTTTTAATTTGGGTTAAGAGAAAAAATTTTCCTGAATTTATCGCCTTTGGTCCTTATCTCTGTTTTTCTGCCATAATCTTGATGGCTTTTAATTTACGCGGTATTGATGTACTTTAATTTTCATTATGTTAGACAATTCATTATGCTAGGCAACGTGAAAGGCAAAGGGTATGACATTAAAGATAACAGCATTACTGGAGAATCAGGTTATTACACCCTATAAGGGATATTTGATAAGCAAATCAGAGTTAAGTTTATTGATTCAGGACGAAAAAACAGCAATCCTCTTTGATACAGGGCCGGATAGCAGTTTTATTGATAATGCAAAGAAATTAAATATTGATCTGTCTCAGGTTTCTACGATCGTTATATCACATGGGCATTATGATCATTGCGGTGGTCTGCCTTTTTTATCTACTGACGCGAAAATTGTTTGTCATCCTGAGGTTCAAAATGAGAGATATTATGGCTGGATGATAACAGATAAAAAAGCATTGAAATTTAAAAAATTATCCAGACAGGTTAATTACAATGATTTTGATGTTTTTTTTTCAAAGGATGAAACTCATATTAACGATAATTTTGTTTATTCAGGCGGAATTAAGAAAAAAGAGAGTAAAAGCTATGGTGTAATTGTTGGAGCAAAATATTCATCTGATTTTGTCAAAGATGAAGGTGTTTTAATGTATAAATCTAAACACGGATTAATTATTTTTATTGGTTGTGGGCATCGTGGTGTTATTGAAATGATTGAGTTCTGTAAAATAATAACGGGTATTAATAAAATTTATGCAGTTATTGGTGGTTTGCATTTACGTTATGCTTCTCCTATTAAACTTTTGTCTATCAGAAAATATATTAAAAAAGAAAATATACAACACGTATATGCTTGCCATTGTAGTGGAATGTGGGGGCGATTATGGCTACCAAATGCAAAAAATTTCTCTACCGGGCAAACTATTGAACTTGGCTGATACTCATTTTGGTGATACCTATTTTAGCCGATGAAAATTAATGGCTGATAAAAGTTAATGCTGAAAAGCTAACGCCAACTCCTGTGTAAATAGCGCCGCCTGCTGTTTTAGGTGAGCAATGAATACCTCAACAGGTTCTGAAGATGGGCGATGAATAGGCTTGATTAAACTCACCGTAAATGGAATTTCGATGCTGAATGGTCGTATACACAGGCTGGCGTTTTTATCCAGATAATCCAGAGCGGTCAAGGGATTAACAATAGAGACGCCAATACCTTCACTAATCATGGCGCATATTGATGCCGCACTGTGGGTTTCCATAATCATTTTGCGCGAAACACGATGCTCATGGAATATGGCATCAATGAGTTGCCTGTAGCTATCCGTGATGGAAAGACTGATAAACGGTTGTTCTTGAAAATCTTCTGGTGTTAGCTGTGATTTTTGCGTGAGTGGATGTTTAGCAGGCAAAACACAAACTTCATGCAGCGTCATCAAGGTTTCACGCTGAGTGCCGGCGGGAGTCTGTATATGTTCGGTCAGGCCGATATCATGGCGCTGTGCTGAAAGCCATTCTTCCAATAATGGCGACTCCTGCGGGATGATTGTCAGCCGCGTATCAGGATAAGATTGCAGAAAACTGTGGCAGGTTTTGGGGAGTAAGGATTGGGAGAATACCGGTAGGCAGGTAATAGATAGTTGAGCGTGTTCAAACTGGCGAATTCCCTCAGCTGCATTGAGTATTCTTTCCAGTCCATAATAGGAGCGTTGAACTTCTTCAAACAATCGCAACCCCTGTACGGTCGGGAATAAACGTCCTTTGATCCGATCAAACAATTTAAATTTCAGTAACTGCTCAAAGCGTGCCAGCTCACGGCTTACAGTGGGTTGTGATGTGTTTAATAAAACGGCGGCGTCAGTCAGGTTTTTGGCGGTCATCACTGCATGGAAAATTTCTATGTGTCTCCATGAACAGGTGTGCATCATTTTTTATCCTTTTCCCGTTTGCTGTTTTAGGGGGCATTGTTTGTATTGGATACCCTATATGGCTGGTATGTTTAAAAAGAAAACAAATCTATATCACAGGTGAATAGGTTAAGGCAAAAATGATATTTTTATTCCTTTTTATCGGTGTCAATAATGGGCTCTTTGCAGTTGTAAGAAAGATGAGAACACGATAATGACAATACCAACGATTACCACGAATAATTATACCTCTGAAAATCTTTTAGCCCTGCCAGCTATCTATGGAACGCCTCTATGGATTTATGACAGCGATATCATTATCAAACAAATCGAACAGTTGAAGCAGTTTGATACCATTCGGTTTGCACAAAAAGCCTGTTCCAATACTCATATTTTGCGCTTGATGAGGGAAAAAGGCGTTAAAGTGGATTCCGTGTCACTGGGGGAAATTGAGAGAGCGCTTCATGCTGGGTTTCAGCCGGGGCGTGATAAATCTGAGATTGTTTTTACTGCTGATTTGATTGATGAAGAAACACTGACACGAGCTATTGAGCTGGATATTCCTGTTAATGCCGGGTCGATCGATATGTTGGAACAAATTGGTCAACGCCAGTCAGGTCATCCGGTATGGCTGCGTATCAATCCGGGATTCGGGCATGGGCATAGCCAGAAAACGAATACCGGCGGTGAAAATAGCAAACATGGGGTTTGGTTTCAGGATTTGCCTTTAGCACTCGAAAAAATTCGGCAATATCAACTGAATCTGGTGGGGTTACATATGCACATTGGTTCAGGCGTGGATTATCAGCATCTTGCTAATGTCTGTAATGCGATGGTAGAGCAAGTTGTCTTACACGGAGTGGATATTCAGGCAATCTCAGCGGGAGGCGGGTTATCCGTTCCTTATAAGGATGGTGAAGAAGCTGTCGATACTGACCATTATTACAGCTTATGGCACGAAGCCCGTCAGCGGATTGAACAGCATTTGGGGCATCATATTGAGCTGGAAATTGAACCGGGTCGCTTTTTGGTCGCTCAGGCAGGTGTTCTGATGGCAGAAGTGCGGGCGGTAAAATCGATGGGAAGCCGCCACTATGTGCTGGTGGATGCCGGGTTCAATGACCTGATGCGACCCACCATGTATGGCAGTTATCACCGTATTTCTGTACTGCCCGGCAAAACGCAGGAGCGTGATGATAAGAAAAACAGTAATGCAACAAATATACGGGAGTCATCGGTTTTACGGGAAACAAGTGTCTTACGAGAAACACTAGTTGCAGGGCCATTATGTGAATCGGGAGATGTTTTTACCCAATTGGAAGGGGGAGAAGTTATCCCTCGTATGCTGCCTGATGTTTCTATCGGGGATTATCTGATATTCCATGATACAGGTGCTTATGGTGCATCCATGTCTTCAAATTATAATAGCCGCCCCTTGATTCCTGAAGTGTTGTTTGTTGATGGTAAACCGCGTTTAATTCGACGCCGACAGGCCATACAGGAATTACTGGCGCTGGAAGCCGTTTAAACAGGTCTTGATTAAAAAAACAGGTCTTGATTAAAAAACGGGAAGCCTGTTTCAAGCTCCCCGTTTGTCCTTAATGATTATTTAATTGTTTTCCATCATCAGCATCAGGCTGCTTTAGTCTGCTGATGATTATCAGACTTTTTTGTTGTATTGGGTACAGCAAGTGCGTCAGCTTCAAATTCATCAACATTAATTGAACGCAATCTGCTGGTTTCCGCTCGTTTCAGGATATCGGCTTCTTCTTTGGTGATCTTGTTATCCGCTAATGCTTTTTCGGCCAACTGATCCAGACGTGTGAAGCTCAGATTTTTACCTGCTTCGCGGCTCAAACGGGCATGGATAGGTTCTGCGGCAATGATGTCATGCAGGGCTTCTTCCAGTAATCCATGAGGATTATGCTCGCTTGGTGTCAGATATTGCCCACGACCAATCCGGTTACGTGTTGCGGAAGGCGTTTGTAATATCTGTGCCAGTTTGTGATCCAATTTATCAGATGGCGCAGTATGTGAACGACCAAGTGGGAATATGACCACTCGCATTAAACCAGCAACCAGACGGTTAGGGAAGTTGCGCAGTAAATCGTTCAGGGCTTGCTCTGCCTGATACAGGCTGTCTTCTACCGCCCATTGCACCAGTGGGAGATCTTCTTTCTGACGTCCTTCATCTTCATAGCGTTTCAAAGATGCGGTTGCCAGAAAAATTTGACTCAGGACATCCCCTAAACGGGCTGAGATACGCTCACGGCGTTTCAGGCTTCCACCCAATACACCCATAGAAACATCAGACATCAAAGCCAGATTAGCGCTCAGGCGATTGATGTGTTGATAGTAACGACGGGTTGCATCATTTACGGGTACACTGCTGGTTCTGCCATTGGTGATACCCAGCCACAGGCTGCGTAAGGTATTGCTGGCAACGTGCCCCAAATGACCAAATAACGCTTTATCAAATCCTTTGACATCATTGTGCTCAGCGGCAGCAATTTCAGCCAGTACATAAGGATGACAACGGATTGCACCCTGACCAAAGATAATCATACTGCGGGTCAGGATGTTCGCACCTTCTACGGTAATGGCGATAGGTGCGCCCTGATAACCACGGGCCAGAAAGTTAGACGGGCCGAGACAGATACCTTTACCGCCAGCGATATCCATTGCATCAATGACGGCACGCTGCCCTCTGTGAGTACAGTGGTATTTCACGATAGCAGACAGCACCGCCGGTTTTTCACCCTGCATAATACCGGTTGTGATCATGGTTGCGGCTGCATCCATCAGATAAGTGTTACCGGCAATCCGCGCCAGTGGCTCTTCGATGCCTTCCATTTTACCGATAGGCAGTTTGAACTGACGGCGGACATAAGAGTATGCGCCAATCGCCATCGCAATGCTTTTCAGACCACCCGTCGCGTTAGATGGCAGCGTGATGCCACGGCCAACAGACAGACATTCAACCAGCATGCGCCAGCCCTGACCAGCCATTTTCGTCCCGCCAATAATGTAATCGATCGGAACGAAAATATCTTTACCGCGAGTTGGCCCATTCTGGAATGGAATATTCAGAGGGAAGTGGCGATGACCAATTTCAACACCCGGTGTATTCGTCGGGATCAACGCACAGGTGATACCCAGAGATTCAGTTTCACCCAATAAGTGATCTGGATCGTACAGTTTGAACGCCAGACCCAGCACGGTAGCAATAGGTGCCAGAGTAATATAGCGTTTATTCCAGTTAAGGCGCATACCGAGCACTTGCTTGCCTTGCCATTCACCCATACAGACAACACCTGTATCAGGAATGGCACCGGCATCTGAGCCAGCTTCTGGGCTGGTCAACGCAAAGCAAGGGATCTCTTCGCCACGGGCAAGACCGGGGAGATAGTGTTTTTTCTGCTCATCAGTACCATAGTGCTGCAATAATTCCCCTGGTCCTAATGAGTTAGGAACACCAACCGTTATCGCCAGAATACCGGAAACACCTGACAATTTTTGCAATACGCGGGATTGCGCATAAGCAGAGAATTCGAGGCCACCATATTCTTTCTTGATGATCATGGCAAAGAAGCGGTGTTCTTTCAGGTAAGCCCAAAGCTCAGGCGGAAGATCGGCTAATTCGTGGCTGATTTGGAAATCATTTGCCATACGGCAGGCTTCTTCCACAGGGCCATCAATAAATGCCTGTTCTTCAGCGGTTAGCTGTGGTTTGGGATAATTGTGCAATTTTTTCCAGTCAGGATTACCACGGAATAAATCCCCTTCCCACCATGTTGTACCCGCATCAATCGCTTCTTTCTCTGTACTGGACATGCTTGGCATAACCTTGCGGAATGCTTTCAGGCCGGGCGCGGAGAATAAAGAGATACGGGTGGGTTTGAAAACAAGCGGGAACAGAATGATAGCAAGCGGTAATAACAACCAGTAGCTCCAAAGGCCGGTTACACCCATGATGAATGTATAGGCAATAAGCAGTGAGCTGCTGATAGTCAGGCTGACTTTGTGGTAACAAAGCCCGCCAATCAAGGCTAAAAATAAAATAATGCTAAGGACGGTCATAGTAAAACTCCTGTATATCTCAGGTGAGTTGTCAGAGGTCTGACCTGTTGTGATGTCTTTCCTTTTTTAGATGAGGAAAAGGTTTTTATCAATATATTTACATCTTAATTACAATGTAGCTCACAAAGTCATTAAAGTTTTTTTGCTGAAAATTTGATAGTGAGGTGATGGTGTCTTCTTTCAGGGGGACGAATCCGTTACACTGGAGAATTGTATACCCAATGGATTTTGAGTTGCGTCACTTGCTGCAAGGGACAAATTCGTCGGGAACGAATTTGAACAGCCGCAGGCTGGCCTCCGGTGAGAGCAGGAGCCTCTCATAGTGTGTCCCCTGAGCATAGATAACCGTGTGGTTATAAAAACGGCGACTGGGGCAAGCGAGCGAAGCCAACAAAGAGGCAGCTTGAAAGACGAAGGGTATAGTCATTAATCCCGAAGACCTTTCCTTTCAGGAGCATGAGTCCCATGTATCAAGATTTGATCCGCAGTGAATTATCCGAGGCCGCAGAAACGCTGGCTAATTTCCTTAATGATAATGCAAATATTGAAGCTATCCAGAAAGCCGCTGTATTGCTGGCTGATTCATTCAAAGCTGGTGGGAAAGTGCTTTCTTGTGGAAATGGCGGTTCACATTGCGACGCGATGCATTTTGCGGAAGAGCTGACAGGCCGTTATCGAGAAAATCGTCCGGGATATCCGGGTATCGCTATTTCAGATCCCAGCCATTTATCCTGTGTCAGTAATGATTTTGGTTACGATTATGTTTTTTCCCGCTATCTTGAAGCTGTTGGTCAAAAAGGTGATGTTTTACTGGGCATTTCAACTTCAGGTAATTCCGGTAATATTATCAAAGCGATTGATGCCGCCCGTGCGAAAGGCATGAAAGTGATTACACTGACCGGTAAAGATGGCGGTAAAATGGCCGGAACAGCAGATGTTGAAATCCGTGTGCCACATTTCGGTTATGCCGATCGCATTCAGGAGATTCACATTAAAGTGATTCATATTCTGATTCAGTTAATTGAAAAAGAGATGGTAAAAGCCTGATAGCGGTTTATCGGAAATAGACCGGGTTCAGGTCAGAGGTAGGCAATGTGTGAATTACTGGGTATGAGTGCCAATGTGCCAACAGACATTATTTTCAGTTTGAGTGGCTTGATCCAGCGTGGGGGAAATACCGGCCCTCACAAGGATGGCTGGGGAATTACTTTTTATGAAGGGGCAGGATATCGCACTTTCAAAGATCACCAACCCAGTTATCATTCACCTGTTGCCCGCTTTATTCAGGGATACCCTATCAAATCAGAAGCTATTATTGCCCATATCCGTCAGGCTAACCGGGGCAATGTTTCTCTGGCGAATACACACCCGTTTACGCGGGAATTATGGGGTAAATATTGGACTTACGCCCATAATGGCCAGTTGAAAGGATACCGTAAACTGCACACCGGAAATTACCGTCCGGTTGGTGAAACAGACAGCGAATGGGCATTTTGTTGGATATTGCATCAGCTATCAACCAAATACCCGAAAAAGCCGTCGAACTGGCCTGCGGTATTCCGTTTCATTGCCTCATTGGTTGACGAACTCCGGCTTAAGGGTGTATTCAATATGCTGTTATCTGACGGCAAATATATGATGGCATACTGTTCAACCCGATTGCACTGGCTTACCCGTCGGGCTCCTTTTGGTAAAGCAACACTGCTTGATCAGGATATTGAAATTGATTTTCAGCAGCATACTCGCCCTGATGATGTGGTATCGGTGATCGCTACCCTGCCGTTAACGGATAACGAAGCTTGGAATAAAATTGAGCCGGGGAGTTATGCACTATTCCACCTTGGTGAGCGCATAGCTTGATGGTTTTTGCCCAAGTGGTGAAGAGGGTGGGTTAACAACATATTGTCCTCCGGTGACCGTGACAGTCGCTGGCCTGCCATTTTTGACAAAATATTCATAGGCAGGTTGCAACTGTTTCCAGAAAGCGTAATGAGTGTTATTGCGATAATGCATCATGTTTGATGGCGTCATTCTGAAAGGATAAATATCAATTTTGATTTCCTGTTGCCCATGATGAAGCGCACTTTCCGCATATTGATAGATTTCACTGATATAGCGGTCGGTCATGGCGTAGCAGCCGATAGATTTACATGCACCATGAATCATTAAATTCTTACCCGAATACCCTCGGTATTGATCAAATTCATTCGGAAAGCCTAGGTTAATAGCGCGATGATACTGGCTATCAGGTTTTAACTGCTGAAGAGTGACAGAGTAAAAACCTTCCGGGCTTTTAAAATCCCCCGTCAGAGTCTTAGGACCAAGACCACCTGAGTAATTGCAGATAGGATATTGTTGAATTAACTGATAACGTCCGGTGGTATTTTGGGTATAAAGTTCAAGAAGTTTCTCTTCTTTGAATATTTGAATGAAAATATTAGCGCCGATGTGTTGTAAAGGCGTGTTTTTCAGGAATGACTGGTGCTGTAGCCAGGTGTTTTCAGCCAGTACAGAAAATGACATATTGGCACAGAGCAGGGGCAGAAAAAGTAACAGATAACGGCAAAGGTAAGAGATTGTTTTTTTCATATAAAAGCCCGGAAAGATACCACCTGAGAAAGTAACACATGAATAAAATGCTGAGTTTCAGTGCATAGACAACCCTTATTGAATACCAATGATATTAAACGATTGCTTAAAAAGCACTCTGCTGTCGGTAAAAATGAGGCATGAATTCGGATTTGTCGAGTGGTTGACGATTTAGCAGAGAAATTATTCTTATTTGCTTGAACTAAGTCACTTCATTAGTCAGACAGTACTTGGGGGAAATGTTAGAATTACTGTCGGTGAAATTTGATAATGTCCTTGTAACGAAACGTATTGTAACGATTATCGGCATAAATAACTTGAGATATATGCCACTCAACGTGTTTTTTATACTGAAGTTGCTGCCTTACCCAAAGGACGACCTCTGGGTGAGCTGTAGCATATGATTTAACTGATAAACTTGTGCAAATCTTATGATTAAAATTAAAAAAGGACTCGACCTCCCGATAGCAGGAGCGCCTGCCCAAGTGATAGAAGACGGTCCGGCAATTCGCCATGTCGCCTTATTAGGCGAAGAATATGTTGGAATGCGTCCTTCTATGCTGGTAAAGGAAGGTGAGCATGTCAAAAAAGGGCAAATTCTTTTTGAAGATAAAAAGAATCCAGGGGTCGTTTTTACCAGCCCTGCGAGTGGGAAAATCGTTACCATATGGCGTGGAGAGCGCCGTGTATTGCAATCTGTTGTTATTGAAATAGATGATACTGAAATAGATGGTATCGAAATAGATCGTACTGAAATAGATCGTATTGACGTAAATGGCAATGGGCAAATCACATTTGCGCGTTATGACCGTGCAGAACTTACCGATCTGGCCCGTGAACAGGTAGAAAAAAACCTGCTTGCATCAGGTCTGTGGACAGCATTGCGTACACGTCCTTTCAGCCGTTCTCCTGTCCCCGGTTCCACACCAAAGGCAATCTTTGTCACAGCAATGGATACCCAGCCACTGGCGGCTGATCCTTCTGTTGTTATCGCGACGCAAGAAGAGGCTTTTGTTGATGGCCTGAATATTCTGTCAAAACTGACAGAGGGAAAAATCCACGTCTGCCACGGCGTGGGAGCGATTCCAAGTGCAGGAAACAATCCACAGATCACGTACAACCAATTTGTCGGCCCACATCCGGCAGGGCTGGTTGGAACACATATTCACTTCATTGAACCAGTCAGTGCCCAAAAAACCGTCTGGCACGTAGGCTATCAGGATGTTATTGCGATCGGTAAATTGTTCACAACCGGTGAATTGTATACCGATCGCATCATCTCTCTGGCAGGGCCACAGGTGAAATCCCCTCGTTTGGTGCGTTCTCGTCTTGGCGCTGATTTGCTGGAGTTAACGCAAGGTCAGTTGAAAGAGGGTGATAACCGTATCATTTCGGGTTCCGTATTGTGTGGTACACAGTCGGATGATGCCCGCCATTACCTTGGTCGTTTCCATTCTCAGGTTTCTGTGCTGGCAGAAGGTCGCGAAAAAGAGCTGTTCGGCTGGATTGCACCTGGGGCGAATAAATTCTCCATTACTCGTACCACTATCGGTCATTTTCTGAAAAAGAAACGTTTTGCTTTTTCAACTTCCACCAACGGTGGAGAGCGCTCAATGGTGCCAATCGGCAACTATGAGCGGGTGATGCCGCTGGATATTATGGCAACTCATCTGTTGCGTGATTTGCTGGTGGGAGATACTGACGGTTCTCAGGCGCTGGGTTGTCTGGAGTTGGATGAAGAAGATTTGGCGCTATGTACTTATGTTTGTCCGGGCAAATATGAGTATGGTCCAGCACTGCGTGACGTGCTGGCTAAGATTGAGCAGGAAGGGTAATTCATGGGCCTGAAGAATTTTTTTGAAAAAAGTGAACACCACTTTGAATCTGGTGGCAAACTGGAAAAGTTTTATCCTCTTTATGAGGCAGTAAGCACCATCTTCTACACACCGGGGATCGTGACAAAAGGTCGCGCCCACGTCCGTGATGCCATCGATCTCAAACGTATGATGATTTTGGTATGGCTGTCTGTTTTTCCGGCGATGTTCTGGGGAATGTATAACGTGGGAAATCAGGCGATTCCTGCCTTAACCCATTTATACAGCGGAGAAGCATTACAACAGGCTCTGTCTTCTGACTGGCATTACATACTGGCCCAGCATCTTGGGGCGTCATTAACAACAGATGCTGGCTGGGGCAGCAAAATGTTGCTGGGTGCAACCTATTTCCTGCCGATTTATGCTGTTGTTTTTCTGGTCGGCGGTTTTTGGGAAGTTCTGTTTGCCATTATCCGTAAACATGAAATTAACGAGGGCTTTTTTGTCAGCTCCATTCTGTTTGCCTTGATCGTACCACCGACGCTGCCATTGTGGCAGGCGGCATTGGGGATCACCTTTGGTATCGTGGTAGCAAAAGAGATCTTTGGTGGCACAGGGCGAAATTTCCTTAACCCGGCATTGGCAGGCCGTGCGTTCCTGTTCTTTGCTTACCCGGCCCAGATTTCAGGTGATCTGGTCTGGACGGCGGCGGACGGTTTTTCCGGCGCGACGCCATTGTCTCAGTGGGCGAATGCAGGTAGCCACGGTTTGGTAAATACCATTACCAGCCAGCCAGTAACATGGATGGATGCGTTTCTGGGTAACATTCCGGGTTCGATTGGTGAAGTTTCGACACTGATGATTTTCATCGGGGGCGCTGTCATTCTGTTTACCCGCATCGCTTCTTGGCGCATTGTTGCCGGTGTCATGCTCGGCATGATTGCGATGTCTTACCTGTTTAACGCGATTGATTCCAGTACCAATCCAATGTTTGCTATGCCGTGGTATTGGCACATGGTGTTGGGTGGTTTCGCTTTCGGTATGATCTTTATGGCAACCGATCCGGTCTCTGCGGCATTTACGGACAAAGGGAAATGGGCATACGGGATCTTAATTGGAGTGATGTGTGTCCTGATCCGCGTTGTCAACCCGGCTTATCCGGAAGGAATGATGTTGGCGATTCTGTTCGCTAACCTGTTCGCGCCACTGTTCGATTATCTGGTCGTACAGGCCAATATTAAGCGGAGAAAAACCCGTGGCTAATGATAAACCAAAAAATAATGACAGCATCGGCAGAACGTTTCTGGTTGTTTTTGTGCTGTGTCTGGTCTGTTCTATTGTGGTTGCAGGTTCAGCGGTAGGGTTGAAAGCGCAACAACAGGAACAAAAGCTGCTGGATAAACAGCGTAATATTCTGGATGTTGCCGGTTTGCTTAAGCCTGCCATGACAGCCAGCGAAATTACCGCCGTTTATAACAGTCGCATCCAGCCTGAATTGCTTAACTTGAAAACAGCAACAGTTGAAAAGAACGCGGGTAATTTCGACCTGAATAACGCGTTGCGCAGTGATGAAAGCAGTATGGCTTTATCGCCGGAGCAAGATCTGGCGAAAATCCGTCGTCGCGCTGATATGGCAGAAATCTATCTGGTGAAAGATGAACAGGGCAAAACCACTCAGCTGGTATTGCCGGTCTATGGCTCAGGTTTGTGGTCAATGATGTATGCGTTTGTTTCCATTGATGTGGATGGCGTAACTTCCCGTGGCATTACTTACTATTCACAAGGTGAAACGCCGGGGCTGGGGGGAGAAGTTGAAAATCCCGCATGGCGACATCAATGGATAGGCAAAAAATTGTACACTCCTGAAGGCGTTCCGGCGCTGAAAGTGGTTCGTGGTGGTGCCGGTAATAACCCGTATGGTGTCGATGGCTTGTCTGGTGCGACGCTGACATCCAACGGTGTTCAGCATATGTTTGATTTTTGGTTGGGTGATCATGGTTTTGGCCCGTTCCTGAAAAAAGTACGCGAAGGAGCCTTGAAAGATGGCCGATAGTAAAGAGATAAAGCGCGTCCTTCTTGGGCCGTTGTTTGATAATAATCCGATTGCATTGCAGGTTTTGGGGGTGTGTTCAGCGCTGGCTGTCACCACCAAACTGGAAACCGCATTAGTCATGACGATTGCGGTAACGCTGGTAACCGCATTTTCCAGTTTTTTCATTTCGTTGATTCGTAATCATATTCCGGGCAGCGTGCGAATTATTGCCCAGATGGCGATTATTGCCTCACTGGTGATTGTGGTAGACCAGATTTTGCAGGCCTATGCTTATGAAATATCGAAACAGTTATCCGTGTTTGTGGGTCTTATCATCACCAACTGTATTGTCATGGGGCGTGCAGAAGCCTACGCCATGAAATCACCGCCGGTGGAAAGTTTTATGGATGGAATCGGTAACGGTTTAGGTTATGGCGTCATCCTGTTGCTGGTGGGCTTTGTCCGTGAACTGATTGGTTCAGGGAAACTGCTGGGCATTACGGTGCTGGAATCCATTCAAAATGGCGGATGGTATCAGCCTAATGGCCTGTTCCTGTTAGCACCAAGCGCATTTTTCCTCATTGGTATGTTGATTTGGGGTCTGCGGACACTGAAACCTGCGCAGGTTGATAAGGAGTAACCGATAACATGGAACATTATATCAGCTTATTTGTTCGTGCCGTCTTTATCGAGAATATGGCGTTATCCTTCTTTCTTGGGATGTGTACCTTTCTGGCGGTATCGAAAAACGTAAAAACCGCGTTTGGCCTAGGTGTTGCTGTTACTGTCGTTTTAGGCATTTCGGTTCCTGCCAACAATCTGGTTTACAATCTGGTCCTCCGCGATGGCGCTCTGATGACCGGCGTTGACCTGAGTTTCCTGAACTTCATCACTTTTATCGGCGTGATCGCCGCTCTGGTGCAAATTCTGGAAATGATCCTCGATCGCTATGTCCCTGCGCTGTACAACGCATTGGGGATTTTCCTGCCGTTGATTACCGTCAACTGTGCGATTTTCGGCGGCGTTTCTTTCATGGCGCAGCGTGACTATAACTTTGGCGAATCCGTGGTTTACGGTTTCGGTTCAGGTCTGGGCTGGATGATGGCAATTGTCCTGATGGCCGCGATTCGTGAAAAAATGAAATATGCAGATGTTCCGGCGGGTTTGAAAGGGCTGGGGATCACCTTTATTACAACCGGGTTGATGGCACTGGGCTTTATGTCCTTCTCCGGTGTGCAGCTTTAAAGGCGAGAAGAATTCATGGATATAATCATTCTAGGCGTAGTCATGTTTACCCTGATTGTGTTGGCGCTGACGGCGATGATTTTGTTTGCAAAATCGAAGCTGGTTAACACCGGGGATATTAAAGTAGAAGTTAACGGCGATGAGGAGAAAAGTTTTACCGCTCCTGCCGGTGATAAATTATTGGGAATGCTGGCCGGTCAGGGCATTTTCGTTTCTTCTGCCTGTGGTGGCGGTGGCTCTTGTGGTCAGTGTCGCGTGAAGATCAAAGAAGGCGGTGGTGACATTCTGCCGACTGAGTTATCTCACATTAACAAGCGTGAAGCGAAAGAAGGCTGCCGTCTGGCCTGTCAGGTTAACGTTAAACAAGATCTGAAAATCGAATTGCCGGAAGAAATCTTTGGCGTTAAGAAATGGGAATGTGAAGTTATCTCTAACGATAACAAAGCGACTTTCATTAAAGAATTGAAACTGAAAATTCCTGAAGGGGAAGTCGTCCCGTTCCGGGCTGGCGGTTTCATTCAGATTGAGTGTCCGCCATACGTTGCCCGTTATGCAGATTTTGAAGTACCGCAGGAATACCGTGAAGATTGGGATAAATTCAATCTGTTCCGTTATGTTTCTGATGTCAGTGAAACGACAGTGCGTGCTTACTCTATGGCGAACTACCCGGAAGAGCGCGGCATCATAATGTTGAACGTGCGTATTGCCACGCCACCGCCAAGAAACCCTGACGTGACACCGGGCATTATGTCTTCTTACATCTGGTCACTGAAACCGGGTGACAAAGTGACCATTTCCGGCCCGTTCGGTGAGTTCTTTGCGAAAGAAACCAAGGCAGAGATGATCTTCATCGGTGGTGGCGCAGGAATGGCGCCTATGCGTTCGCATATTTTCGATCAGCTTAAGCGGCTGGATTCCAAGCGTAAGATCAGCTTCTGGTATGGCGCTCGTTCCAAGCGTGAAATGTTCTATACCGAAGATTTCGACCAACTGGCGGCAGAGAACGAAAACTTCACTTGGCATGTGGCGTTATCGGATGCTTTACCGGAAGATAACTGGGATGGCTATACCGGCTTTATTCACAATGTCCTGTATGAAAACTATCTGAAAGATCACCCGGCACCGGAAGATTGTGAGTTCTACATGTGCGGGCCTCCGGTGATGAATGCGGCGGTCATTAAGATGCTGAAAGATCTCGGTGTGGAAGATGAAAATATCCTGCTGGATGATTTCGGCGGTTAATGATTTGAATCAACGCCTTTGATTTAACGACATGCGCCCACAAATGTGGGCGCTGGCAATTCATAAAGACGATTCAGAAAGAGTAAGTTATGTTGAATAAAAAAATGATCAACAAGTGGATATTAATGTTTGCGGTCATGCTGCTGTCAGCCTGTGGTGGCCCTGAGCAGAAAAATCTGAGTGGACAAACGATGGGCACTTATTACTCCGTCAAATACGTCGCTGATTCATCTGCGCCTTCCCCGGAGAAACTGCAAACAGAGATTGATCGTTTATTGGAAGAAGTTAACAATCAGATGTCCACTTATCGGCCAAATTCTGAATTGAGTCGTTTTAATCAAAGTCGTGAAGTGAATAAACCTTTTCCGGTCTCCGAAGCAACGGCCAAAGTCGTTAAGGAAGCGATCCGCATTAACCATGTAACCGAAGGCGCACTGGATGTGACCGTCGGGCCATTGGTGAATCTGTGGGGGTTCGGGCCGGAAGGGCGGATGACCCAAGCGCCGACAGAGGAAGCGCTGGTAAAACGTCGCGCATGGGTAGGGATTGATAAATTATCGGTGGAAGGAAATAACCTGATTAAATCGATTCCTGAGCTATATGTTGACCTTTCTTCCATCGCCAAAGGCTATGGCGTTGACGTTGTAGCGGGCTATTTGGCTCGCCAGAATATCAAAAATTACATGGTCGATATTGGTGGTGAAGTGCGTACATTAGGCCACAACGGTAAAGGAACACCGTGGCGGATTGCGATTGAAAAACCGTCTGTGGGAAGTGAAATAAAGAGTGAAATAGAGAACGAAATGACACAAAGCGCTCAGGAAATTATCGCGCCGGGTAATATGGCGGTGGCGACATCCGGTGATTATCGTAATTATTTTGAACAGAATGGCGTGCGCTACTCCCACACGATTGATCCCAAAACAGGCAAACCCATCACCCATAATCTGGCTTCCATCACGGTTATTGCACCGACCTGTATGATCGCAGATGGTTTTTCCACCGGAATTGATGTGCTGGGGCCCGACAAAGGTATGGCGCTGGCTGAAAAACTGAACATTGCCGTCTTTATGATTGTCAAAACAAAAGATGGTTTTGAAGAACGTTATAGCCCGGCCTTTAAACATTATTTACAACAGAAAAACGAGTAACAACAGAGGAAAGGTTATGGAAGTATTCATCGCTGCCTTCATCTTTTTCCTGCTGGCGTTTGCAGGCATGGCGATAGGCTATATTTTTAAACGCAAAAGTATTCAGGGAAGTTGTGGGGGATTGGGAAACCTAGGTATCGAAAAAGCCTGTGAGTGCCCTGAACCCTGTGATGCCCGCAAAAAACGCATGGCAAAAGAGGAAGCGCGGCTCGCTCAATTAGCGAAAAACCGCATCCTGTAATGCCTCGCTGAAGACGGTTTGGATAAAAGTGGCAATTGGGCGTTTTTCTAAAAATTGACTATGATTTGCCATAAATTTCCCGAAATATGTCTGTGCGAAATACTGCATTGTTTAAGTCACCTAAGAGAGCAAATCAGGCAGGTAAAAGTGAACATTACTTTTGCAGGCAAGGTTTGCGGCAAAGCGCTTGTGGGGGTTATGGCATAAAAAACCAGAACGCTCATTGGCAAGATCATTTTCGTCAGTCCAAGAGGTTACTCAATGAAAAAGATTCTTAGTGCTCTATTCTTGATAGGCGTTGCGGCTGCCATCGCTGGCTGTGATGATGCTTCCCAAAAAGCGGAAAATTCTACTCAGCAAGGGGAAAAGCAAGCTGAAAATAGTGCGGCACAAGTGAAAACGGATACTGAAAAGAAAAGTTCAGATCTGATGGACAATATAAAGGAAAAATCACAGGAAATA
Source organism: Enterobacteriaceae bacterium (assembly GCA_031253755.1). Taxonomy (GTDB): domain Bacteria; phylum Pseudomonadota; class Gammaproteobacteria; order Enterobacterales; family Enterobacteriaceae; genus Xenorhabdus. The sequence continues at coordinate 13,054 of JAIRVT010000074.1, read as the reverse complement.
ACCAATAACGCCGCGAATGAAGTGAATAACGAGGTGAATAAAGCTGTCGATAAAGCTAAGGAAATACAGCAACAGGTGGGTGGTTCTGTGCAAAAATCGATGGATCAGGTGCCGTCTAAAATAGACGATATCAAAAACGATATTACTAAATCGGTCAACGATGCGGCGGATAAGCTGAAAAATAAATCAGAGGAAGTCCAACAACTGATGGGTAAAGACAAGCAACAGACAGATGACGCCAGCCCGAAAGAGAAAGAAGTTAAGCCTGACAACGATAAAAAAACAGATGATTTAATTAAGAGCTTTAAAGGTGAAGTGAGTAAAAAAGAAGCAAACTGATTTGAAATATCTGTTATGGGTTATTTGAGCCTATTGATTCAGATACTAAGGGTGATATAAAACAATCACCCTTTTTTCAGCGTTCCCGATGACATTTATAGAGGAAGCTGGCGAACAGGGCTGTTATTAGCGACATAATATTCTGCCTGACTGCGGGGAAGTGGCCTTCGCCCGCGAATTTTATCCGCAATTTTCTCAGCCATCATAATGGTGGTGGCATTCAAATTACCGGTAATAATTTCCGGCATGATGGACGCATCGATAACACGCAGGTTTTCGACACCATGTACCCGCCCTTGGCTATCGACAACCGCCATGTCATCAAAACCCATCTTACAGCTACAGGATGGATGAAAAGCCGTTTCGGCACGTTCACGAATAAAGGCATTCAGTTGTTCATCGGTCTGAATATCAACACCGGGGCTGATTTCCCGCCCACAATAAGGGGCTAGCGCAGGTTGCGCCATGATTTCCCGTGTGATGCGAATGGCATCGCGGAACTCCTGCCAGTCTTGTTCTGTCGACATGTAATTGAACAAAATACTGGGATGCTGGCGTGGATCCCGTGATTTTAGCTGTACGCGGCCACGGCTGGGAGAACGCATTGAACCAACATGGGCCTGAAAACCATGTTCATTGACAGCATTGCTGCCGTTGTAATTAATGGCAACCGGCAAAAAGTGAAACTGAATGTTGGGCCAGGCAAATTTTTCACGGGTACGGATAAAACCACCCGCTTCAAATTGGTTGCTGGCACCGATACCTGTTCCTTTCAACAGCCATTTTGCACCAATCAATGGTTGGTTATACCATTTCAGCGCAGGATAGAGAGAAACAGGCTTGAGGCATTCAAATTGCAGATACATCTCAAGATGGTCCTGAAGGTTCTGCCCGACGCCGGGTAAAATATGCACTGCCGGAATGGCAAATTCACCTAACACTTCTTCCGGCCCAATGCCAGAGCGTTGCAAAATCTGCGGAGAAGCAATGGCTCCGGCACAGAGCAGAACTTCCTTGCGTGCTTTGGCCTGCGTTAGAGTGGTGCTATGACCTTGGTAGAAATCAACACCAACCGCCGTTTTTCCGGCAAATTTGATGGTATCCGTTAATGAGTGAGTGATGATGGTCAGATTGGTTCGCGATTTGGCCTGATCCAGATAACCACGAGCCGTACTGGAGCGGCGTCCTCCGGGAGTGACAGTGCGATCCATCGGACCAAAACCTTCCTGCTGATAGCCATTTAAATCGTCAGTTTTTGGATAGCCGGCCTGAACCCCTGCTGCCACCATCGCATGAAACAATTCATTATTGTTGGCTTTGGGCGTAGTTACGCTGACCGGGCCATTGTCGCCGTGGTAATCATTCGGGCCGATATCCCGTGACTCTGCTTTGCGGAAATAAGGCAGGCAATCGAGATAGCTCCACTCTTCCAGTCCCGGTTGCTTTGCCCAATGGTTAAAATCCATCGCGTTGCCACGGATATAACACATGCCATTGATTAATGAAGATCCCCCTAATCCCTTACCCCGCCCACATTCCATCCGACGGTTATTCATATAAGGTTCAGGATCGGTTTCATACGCCCAGTTATAACGGGTTCCCTGCAAGGGATAGGCCAGCGCGGCAGGCATTTGAGTACGAAAATCGAATCGGTAATCGGGTCCGCCCGCTTCCAATAGCAGGACAGTGATATTCGGATCTTCTGTTAAGCGAGTTGCCAGTACATTACCCGCTGAACCAGCACCGATAATGATGTAGTCAAAGACCATTGTTATCTCCTCATACCCGTTGTCTTTCAAGTTGCCTTTTTGTTGGCTGTGCTTGCTGAGCTGATATATTCCCGCGATGCGGGAATATACAAATCTTGTGAGCTGTTATTTGAAGTTTGAAGGGGATATTTCAATCATGATTTAAAATAAGGATTCAAAATTACCCAGTTCAACCTGTATAGATTTGAGTTGTGTGTATTGCTGTAGTGTGACCAGCCCGTTTTCGCGCCCGACACCAGAATGTTTGTAGCCACCAACAGGCATAACCGCTGGCGATTCTCCCCATGTATTGATCCAGCAAATTCCGGCTTCCAGCTGATGGATAACCCGGTGAGCACGGGACAAATCGCGCGTGACGATCCCGGCAGCAAGGCCATAATCCGTGTTATTGGCACGGGCAATCACTTCGGCTTCCGTTTCATAGGTCAGGATACACATGACAGGGCCGAAAATTTCTTCCTGCGTAATGCGCATATCATCGGTGCAGTCGGTAAATACCGTTGGTGCCACAAATGCACCATTTGCCAGCTCGCCATCCATAAGACGTTTGCCGCCATACAGCAAGCGCGCGCCTGCATTCTTACCACTTTCTATATAACGCAGCACTGACTCCATATGCGGAAAACTGACCAGCGGACCAAAATTGGTATTTGGATCGAGCGGTGAGCCAATGCGGATCCGTTTAACACGCTCCATAATTTTATTTTCAAAATGAGGAGCCAGCGCTTTCGGGATAAAAACCCGCGTACCGTTGGTACACACCTGACCGGAACTGAAATAATTCGCCATCATGGCTATATCGGCGGCTCGATCCAGATTGGCATCATCGAAAATGATTAACGGAGATTTCCCGCCCAGCTCCATTGTGACTTCTTTCAGCGTTGAGCCGGAGGCGTTAGCCATCACTTTCTTACCCGTGACAATACCGCCGGTAAAGGACAGCTTGGCGATGTTAGGGTGGACAGCCAGATAGTGACCGGCTTCATGGCCCATGCCTGTCAGAACGTTAAAGACGCCATCAGGCAAGCCCGCTTCAGTATAAATTTCGGCCAGCTTAAGTGCGGTAAGGGAAGTGACTTCACTGGGTTTGAAAATCATGGCATTCCCGGCTGCCAGCGCGGGAGCGGATTTCCACAAAGCAATTTGGATCGGATAATTCCATGCTCCGATACCCGCTACAACGCCCAGTGGTTCCCGGCGTGTGTAAACGAAAGAGGATTCACGTAACGGAATTTGTTGGCCTTCAAGAGCAGGGATCAGGCCTGCATAATATTCCAGCACATCGGCACCCGTGACAATATCGACCTGACGGGTTTCAGAAAGGGGTTTTCCGGTATCCAGCGTTTCCAGTTCAGCCAGCTCATCATTACGGGCACGCAGAATATCAACGGCTTTCAGTAAGATCCGCGAACGTTCTGTGGCAGTCATGGCTGCCCAGATTTTTTGCCCTTTTCGGGCACTTTCCACAGCCAGATCAACATCTTGCTCCGTGGCTGATTGCAGTTGAGCAATGATTTCACCATTGGCAGGGTTGATTGCATCAAAAGTATTTATTTTATGAGCAGGGCTGTCAGGGTTAGCACTGGCGAGATTTGTGCTATCAACATAAGCACCGTGAATATAAAGCTTTTGTAAACCAAAACGGGTCATGAGATCTCCTCTGATCAGCGTTCAAACTTCAATCCGATGGGACTGATTAAACTTTTTTTTGATTGAATGTTCAATCAAAATTACATATGTTTTATTACAATATTTTTACAATTTGTTATTGGAAACGTATTTATACTTATCTGAATTTTGTTTTTATTCATGATGTTATGACTATTTCTCTTTTTTATTTTCCTCTTATCACGCCTTGTAGGAACTGCCTATGAATACCCCAGACAGTCCGAAAAATCTTCAGAAGGATACACTGAACTCTGTCGTTTTTTTTACCTCATCAGCATTGATTATCGTTTTTTCCCTCTGCACTTTTTTCTTCACGGATGCCACCAGTATCGGGATAAAAAATACCCTGAATTGGGTATCCAAAACATTTGGTTGGTATTATTTGCTTGCGGCAACGCTTTATATTGTTTTTGTCATTTTTGTTGCGGCTTCCCGTTTTGGCTCGATTAAATTAGGTCCAGAGCAATCCAAACCTGAATTTAGCCTGCTGAGTTGGGCTGCGATGCTGTTTGCGGCCGGAATAGGGATTGATTTGATGTTTTTCTCGGTCGCTGAACCGGTTACACAATATATGCGCCCGCCAACCGGTGAAGGTGAAACCATTGAAGCAGCCCGTCAGGCGATGGTGTGGACACTATTCCACTATGGCCTGACGGGCTGGTCTATGTACGCGTTGATTGGCATTGCACTGGGTTATTTCAGTTATCGTTATAACCTGCCGCTGACTATCCGCTCTGCGCTTTACCCTATTTTTGGCAACCGTATTAAAGGTGCAATCGGCCATACCGTGGATATTGCCGCTGTCATCGGCACGATTTTCGGTATTGCCACAACGCTGGGGATCGGTGTTGTGCAGCTAAATTATGGACTGAAAGTGCTTTTTGATTTGCCACAAGGTATCGGTGTTCAGGGCGGGTTAATCCTGTTATCGGTTATTGTGGCAACAATCTCGGTGACTTCTGGTGTCAATAAAGGTATTCGATTTTTGTCCGAATTAAATGTGCTGCTGGCACTGGGTTTGGTTATTTTCATTCTGTTTGTGGGAGATACTGAATTTTTACTCAATGGGCTGGTGCAAAATGTTGGCGATTACATCAGCCGATTTATGGGCATGACACTCAATAGCTTTGCATTCGAGCGTCCGACGGAATGGATGAATAGCTGGACACTGTTTTTCTGGGCATGGTGGGTTGCCTGGTCGCCGTTTGTTGGATTATTTCTGGCCCGTATTTCCCGTGGCCGAACTATTCGCCAGTTTGTGATGGGAACGCTGGTGATCCCGTTCGTTTTTACCCTGATTTGGTTATCTGTCTTTGGTAACAGCGCCCTGTATGAAATTTTTCATGGCAACCGGCAACTTGCTGAAACCGTATTAACGCATCCAGAGCAAGGTTTTTATAATTTGCTGGCACTTTATCCGGCATTTACCTTTAGCGCTTCTGTCGCCACGATCACGGGATTATTGTTTTATGTCACGTCCGCTGATTCAGGATCGCTGGTTTTGGGGAATTTCACCTCCAACCTTGCGGATATTAATAATGATGCACCAAACTGGCTGAGGATATTCTGGTCAGTAACGATAGGCGTGCTGACATTGGGTATATTGATGACAGATGGCATTTCTGCTTTGCAAAATATGACAGTTATTATGGGATTGCCTTTTAGTTTTGTGATCTTTTTTATCATGGCGGGATTATACAAATCGTTACGGGTGGAAGATTTCCGCAAGGCCAGTGCATTGCAGAACACATCACCAACGTTGCTGCATGACAATGGTTCCCTGAATTGGAAACAACGCCTGAGCCGTATGATGAATTTTCCGGGAACGAAAAGTACCCAGCGCATGATAGATATAGTGTGCCGCCCTGCGATGCAGGAAGTCGCTAAAGAACTGGAATTACGTGGCGCAAAAGTACAGCTTAATACGTTATCGTTTAATACCGTGCCACTCAATACATTGTCATCTAATACCGTACCACAGGAAGAAGATAAACGATTAAATCCGTTGGAATTGATCGTTGATTTAGGTGATGAACAAAATTTCATTTATCAAATTTGGCCACAACGTTATTCTGTTCCGGGGTTTACCTACAGGGCCAAATTGGGTAAGTCGCACTATTTCAGGTTGGAAACTTTTCTGATGGAAGGAACACAGGGCAATGATTTAATGGGATATACCAAAGAACAAATTATCAGTGATATTCTTGATCAATATGAAAAGCATCTGAATTTTATTCATTTGAACCGTGAGTCACCCGGACAAACTTTAATTTTTCCAAGCGGAGTGTGAATAATGAATAAACCGCAATGGTCAATCAGATTTAATTCGTAATATAACGTGAAATCTTATATTTCCCCGCTCGGCGGGGAAATATAATCCTCATTTTGAAATTGAATTAGAATATGCTTCTGGGTAGATTTTTTCATAATAACCCATTAATTGATTTTCTGGCATTTTTGATATTTCTATATATTTCGGTGAGGTTAAAATCAATAATGATATTAATCCCATTAAGAAAGAAAAGCCTAATAATAAAATTTTTATATCATAGATTTTGATAATATAAGTTGCTGTCAGCATTCCCAGTGGAATAGAAGCCATACAAATAGCAACAAATTTAGATTCCATTGAATTACGATAATTTTCCGGCGTAGCAAGGCAGCGGATAGAGGTTGTATTGATATTGTAAATAACCAAACCGACACCACAAAACAGCATATAACTACATAATGCAAAGAAAGATGTTGCCTGAGATATACCGGCTATACAGAGCGCCATAACTAATGCCGCAACAAAGGCCGTATGCGCTTTGCATAATACTTTGTTTATCTGATTAATAATAAAAATACTGCCCAGCATCATACCTAACCCGAAAGTTGTTTCGGCTATGCCGACATGCAGTGCGCTCAGTTTAAACTGATTTAAAATGATGATAGGTAATATATAGATAATTAATGGCGTAAGGGCAAAATTAAAAAAAGCAGCAACCAGCGATAATCTTATTTCTGTTGGGTTTTTGGTGATTATTCTAATGCTATTTTGACCACGATTAGGCGTTTTTTCTATTAGGTTGTTTTGTTTGGTTTTTATAAAATAGAAACCAATTAACGGAAGTAATGAAATAACAGAAATAAAAACTAAAGCGCCATTGATATTTAAATAATGAATAATTAAACCGGATATTGCCGGGCCTAGCATAGTATTTATGGAATTAACCAGTCCTCTGTATTTGAATGCCTGTTCTAATTTACTTTTATCCATTATTTCAGGAATGATACTTGTTCCTATGGGTTGAATAATAGCGGCTAAACTCGATGTTGTGATATATATTATTCCTAACGCCAAATAAAAATTATTATCAACAATATTAGATATAATAAAAAGAATAAAAGAAGGGGCCGCACAATAAAGTACTACGCTTCTTTTATTGATTCTATCGCCTACTTCACCGAATTTAATTAAGAATAAAATTTGGAATAACCAACAGAAAAATATAAACCAACCCAATTTCAATTCCAGTTTGAGTATTTCAATCATCCACCAAGAAAATAACATACCGAATGCTTTGGTCGATGATGTAAACAAGATATCCGATATCTGATAAAAATAAAAAGAACGGTTATTACTCATGATTTTCCTTTTGGGAGTCAACTTAAAATAAAGCCCTGAAAGGCGAAGGGGATATCAATCATTGATTAAATATGTTCGCATATTCATTGCGCAAAATTGCAGTCTATTTTTCATTCCGATGAAAGTAAATAACAACTTTTGATTGATCTCTATTTTATAAAATTAGAGGCATTTCTGCGGTAATGGGATAATAAAAAGTAGCATATTCTGATTTTGATCTGTATATTTATACAGCAATGTTGTTATGGGGGAGAGTGTGGAGAGATTGACATGCGCAAAATCATTCATATTGATATGGACTGCTTTTTTGCTGCGATTGAAATGCGGGATAATCCGTCACTCCGTGATATTCCGATAGCGGTTGGCGGCAGCGCTGACAGACGTGGCGTTATCAGCACAGCAAATTATCCTGCCCGCCGTTTTGGCGTACATAGCGCAATGTCTACCTCAATGGCCTTAAAACTTTGCCCGCAGCTCAAGGTAATTTCAGGGCGCATGGCTCACTATAAAGAAGTTTCCCAGCATATCCGCCAGATTTTTTCCCGCTATACCGAATGGGTTGAACCGCTTTCTCTGGATGAAGCCTATCTGGATGTGACGGATTGTCTACATTGCTCTGGCTCAGCAACGTTGATTGCGAAAGAGATTCGTCAGGTTATTTTTGATGAGCTACAACTCACCGCTTCGGCAGGGGTTGCTCCGGTTAAATTTTTGGCAAAAATCGCATCGGATATCAATAAACCTGATGGTCAATACGTGATTTCTCCCATGCAAGTAGATGAATTCGTGAACTCCTTGTTATTGCAAAAAATTCCCGGCGTGGGAAAAGTGACAGCTAAACGTTTGTCAGAAATGGGTTTAGAAACCTGTGCTGATGTGCAAGGTCATGACGAGCTGGATTTAATTAAAAAACTGGGGAAATTTGGTTTTGTATTGTGGCAGCGTTGTCACGGTATAGATGATCGCCCAGTCCAGACGGATCGCTTGCGTAAATCTGTCGGTGTGGAAAAAACACTGCCACAGGATATTCATGATTGGCATGATTGTGTTGAGTTAATCGAACAGCTTTATCCCGAACTTGAAAGACGGTTAGGAAAGGTTAAACCTGATTTGCGGATTGCCCGTCAGGGGATCAAATTAAAATTTGATGATTTTCAATTGACGACACAGGAACATGTTCATCCACTTCTGGATAAACAAGATTTGATCAGAATTGCCAAACAAACCTGGGAAACCCGCCGTGAAGGCCGGGGTGTCCGGTTGGTTGGATTGCACGTCACATTACAGAATCCGCAACTGGAACGGCAGTTGTTGTTGGAGTGGTGATGTTATTGCTTTATGAAATCTTATGAAAGAATTTTCCCCTGCCCGTCAGCAGGGGAGGGCGCATTACTCTTTTTCCGGGATTGCTTTCAGAATGGCCGTCAGCAATTGCCAGTATTGTCCGACGCTTTTAATGTGAACCCTTTCATCAGGAGAGTGAGCACCACGAATAGTTGGGCCGATGGAAACCATGTCCATATCAGGATACGGTTTTTTAAATAACCCACATTCCAGACCAGCATGGATCACCATAATGTTTGGTGTGCTGGCAAATAATTGGTGATAAGTTTCACGAACTAAATGCATGACCGGAGAATTCGCATCGGGCTGCCAGCCGGGATAGTTACCGCTTGCAACAGCTTTTGCACCGGACAGTTTTGCCAGAGAGTTCAGCATTTCCACGACATAATCCTTACCACTTTCGATCAATGAACGTATCAGGCAGACAATTTCGACTTTACCTTCATCCATGTTAACAACGCCCACATTCAGGGATGTTTCTACCACACCTTCCGCGACATCACTCATGCGGATAACACCGTTAGGCATGGTGTTGAGCATGGCGATAAAACGTGATTGGCAATCAGTGGCCAATGGCTGTGAGGAAGCAACCGTTTCATCTAATAACAGAGTCAGATTGGCTTCAATGGCAGCATATTCGTTTGCCAGTATCTCCAGATAGTCATCTTTTAATTGATACAGTCTTTCCAGCTGTGCAGCGGGGACCGCAATAACGGCGACTCCTTCACGGGGAATGGCATTGCGCAGCGTGCCTCCCTGTAAATGAATCAATTTCAGATTCAATTCATCAGCATGGGCTGCAAGGAAACGAGCCAGCAATTTGTTCGCGTTACTTAAACCTAAATGGATATCAGCACCAGAATGACCGCCTTTTAAGCCTTTCAGGGTCAGTTGCAGTGTCTGATAATTTGCAGGCAGCGGTTCGCGGGAGAGTGATATTGTTGAAACGTAATCAATACCACCGGCACATCCCATATAGATTTCACCTTCTTCTTCTGAGTCGGTATTGAGCAGAATATCAGCCTGTAACCAATTGGGCTGAAGGCCGAAAGCACCGTCCATACCGGCTTCTTCGGTCATTGTCAGTAACACTTCCAGTGGGCCGTGTTTGACAGATTCATCCGCCAGCACCGCCAAAGCAGAAGCCATGCCAATACCATTGTCTGCCCCCAGCGTTGTACCTTCAGCGGTTACCCAATCACCATCAATGTAAGGCCGGATAGGATCTTTCGCGAAATCGTGCTGTGTATCATTGTTTTTCTGAGGAACCATATCAAGGTGAGCTTGAAGTACAACCGTCTTGCGGTTTTCCATGCCTTTTGTCGCTGGTTTTCTAATCAGAATGTTGCCTGTTGCATCGCGTTCGACATGGAAATCTTTATTTTTAGCCCAATCCACGACATGAGAGGCAAGCTCTTCCTCGTGATAAGAGGGGTGTGGAATAGCGCAGATTTGAGCAAAAATATCCCACAATGGTTGCGGGGACAAAGTTGATAATTCAGACACAACGGATCTCCTGTAATAGCATCTTAAAAAATGGAAATGGAATGTTTAACATAATGCAATGTTTGACATATAGAAGCTGGAGCTGCCCATACCCAGAGCCTATGTTATGGTTATGCCTGAGAATACCATCTTCTGGTGAGTAATGTGCAGTCAGGATAAGTCCATTCCTTGTTTTTACTGGTCTTTACTCGTCCAACTCACTATAATCTCGCGCAACCTTTATTCCGCAAACTTTTTGTAGAAATAGCCTCTTCTGAAATATTCTTTAGTTTCCAGGATCAAATTTTATGAGCGAAAAATATGTTGTAACGTGGGATATGTTGCAAATACATGCACGTAAACTGGCACAACGTTTACTTCCTGTCGAGCAGTGGAAAGGCATTATAGCTGTAAGTCGCGGCGGGCTTGTGCCCGGTGCATTGCTGGCTCGTGAACTGGGGATCCGCCATGTTGATACCGTCTGTATTTCCAGTTACGACCATGATAACCAGCGTGAATTAAAGGTGCTGAAAAAAGCGGAAGGCGATGGTGAAGGTTTTATCGTTATTGATGACTTGGTTGATACCGGAGGAACGGCGCAGGTGATTCGTGATATGTATCCCAAAGCGCATTTTGTCACGATTTTTGCCAAACCTGCCGGTCGTCCGTTAGTGGATGATTATGTGATTGATATTCCGCAAGACACATGGATTGAACAGCCGTGGGATATGGGGGTAACTTTTGTTCCGCCTATTTGTGATCAGTAAACACGCCCACCATTTTTCAGGTTACCCCTTGGTTGTATTGCATTACTTGTGTCGATCATATTGATTCATCCAAGCCACCCCAGCGACATAGTTGCCTATGTTTCTGGGGCAAGCGAGCAAAGCCAACAAAGAGGCAGCCTGAAAGACGACGGTATCATTCATTCGATATTCTTATCGACAATAAGCTGTAAAAAATTTCTTTTGCCATGACTAAACCGAACCTTTCAGAATCACTGTTTACACCCCAGCTGATACAGCAGGAAACCTCCACACTGGTAAAATATATTTTGCCTTCATCGGCTGATGTTAATAAATCGATGGATGTTAATAAATCGACTCACGCCAATACCCACACTTTCCGTGGAGAGCAACCAGAGCGGTGGTATCGCATAATTAACTGGCTTGGCTGGATCTGGAAAGGTATCAATCCGTTGGAAATTCAGGATGTGCTCAGCAGGATTGCCGTCACTGATGCTGAGCGCAGCCATGAGCATTTATTGGATACGGTTATTGGTTATCGCAAAGGAAATTGGGCATACGAGTGGTCGCAACAGGCGATGCACTGGCAGCAAAAAGCGCTACATACTGAAAAAATATCTGTAGACCCCTCTGAAAAAGCAGAGGAAATCAACAAATGCTGGCTAAAAGCAGCGATGTTATACAATATTGCCGCGTATCCACATCTGCGTGGTGATGTACTGGCCGATCAAGCCGTTATCTTGGCGAATAAAGCCTATGAAAATGCCGCACATCATTCTGATTATCAACTGAAAAAACTGAAATTTAAGTTAGAAGGCGGCAAAAGCGTGACGGGATTACTGCATATTCCTGCTGTTGTCCAAGAACCGTGTCCGACAATATTAGTTTGTGCCAGCCTTGATAGCCTGCAAAGCGATTTTTGGCGGCTGTTCCGCGAACATTTTTCGCCAATGGGTGTTGCGATGCTCACGGTGGATATGCCTTCGGTGGGCTATTCTGCCGGATTTACATTGACGCAGGATACGTGTTCTCTTCATCAACAAGTGTTGCAACAATTGGACACGATTCCGTGGATTGATCACACCAGAGTGGGTATTTTCGGTTTTCGCTTCGGTGCCAATATCGCTATCCGTCTGGCTTATCTGGAACCCCATCTTATGAAAGGTGTTGCGGTGGTCAGCCCGGTAGTTCATGGGCTACTGCATGATGAAAAATTGCAGCAGAAAATTCCGTCCATGTATAAAGATATCGTGGCCAGTCGGTTAGGAATTCACCATGTTGATGAAGATGCACTGCGTTCAGAACTGAGTTGCTATTCTTTAAAAAATCAGGGGCTACTGGGGCGCCGTTGTGCTGTGCCTATGCTTTCCGTGTATTGGAAAGACGATATTTTCAGCCCCGGAGAAGACTCAAAACTTATTGCTCGATCATCAATGGATGGCGCTTTATTGGCAATTCCGTCAACCCCTGCTTATAGTGGTTTCAGTAAGGCGTTACACGAAGCAAGTGTATGGCTGAAAGATAAAATTGATTAAAGTGAAATTTAATTATTGATATTTTTTAACCATTTGATACAACTGTGTCTCTGTTTATCAAGGAGACTTTTGTATGACTTTGCCTACAAATTATTCCAGAAATAAGTTGTTAAAGCGTTTTTCAGCATTAGGGCCTTATATCCGTGAGTTGAAATGCCAAAATGATTATTTCTTTTTTGACTGTCTGGCTGTCTGTGTGAGTGCAAAAATAGCACCGGAAAAGCGGGAGTTTTGGGGATGGTGGATGGAGTTGGAACGGCAAGAAAAAGGATTTGTTTATAACTACCAGATAGGCCTGTTTGATAAGCACGGTGAATGGCAGCCAGCGAGTATCAAAAAAACCGCTGATCTTCAACGCCTTGAATCAACATTACATGCGTTTCACAAACGTCTGTCTGATTCTTTTGATACGCTTAAACTCACGCTGCTCCCGTCTGTCGATACTGTCACTCCTCAGATTTATACGCAATAAACTTCAATTTGCAATCGGTAAGAAGACGCGAGGTCTTATATCTCTCCGCACAGCGGGGAGATATA
>JAIRVT010000072.1 GCA_031253755.1 Enterobacteriaceae bacterium | reverse complement strand
CTGCTATTATTTGCCACTTATCCCTGTTTATCTCGTACTCAAAAAGCTAAAAATTAACATTTAAACTGTTGCGCAACAACTCGTTGATTTTTCTAACACAGAACATGTTCTTTTTCTGTTCTTTCCAGATAAATTTTTTCAAGCGCTATTTTTTTGATTCATTTCACAGAAATTAGTCTCTATAATACGCTTATGTTATAAGTTGAATGGTTTCAGCTAATTGATTTACCGAATCCAGAAAAAATTATCGATGATGAATCGCTCCAAATACACATGTCCATACATGGCTGGTTTCATGAAATACAACCATTTGACACTTTCTGCCACCCGTTTTCCATTATGTTGCGCAATTGACAAGGCCAAATTAGCAGAACCAGATGATGCAGGCTTATAATGTCAATGGTTGGTGATTCAACCTTATTAATCCATTAAACCAGTAGTAGATAGATTGCCATGAAAAATACCAAAATTGTTTGTACCATCGGGCCTAAAACGGAATCCGAAGAAAAACTGACCGAATTGCTTAACTCAGGCATGAATGTTATGCGCCTGAATTTTTCTCACGGTGACTACGAAGAGCATGGTCAACGCATCAAAAATCTCCGCGCGGTCACTGCGAGAACCGGTAAAAAAGCAGCTATCTTACTGGATACCAAAGGTCCTGAAATCCGTACCATGAAACTGGAAGGCGGTAACGATGTTTCCCTGACTGCCGGTCAAACTTTCACTTTCACAACAGATAAATCCGTTATCGGCAACCAAGAACGCGTTGCCGTCACTTACACTGGCTTACCCGCAGATTTATCAGTCGGTAATACCGTTTTAGTTGATGATGGCCTGATTGCCATGACGGTAAAAAGCCTGACTGAAACTGACGTCATTTGTGAAGTATTGAACAACGGTGACTTGGGCGAAAACAAAGGTGTTAACCTGCCGAATGTGTCCATCAACCTGCCTGCTCTGGCAGCAAAAGACAAACAAGATCTTATCTTTGGTTGTGAACAAGGTGTTGATTTTATCGCCGCATCGTTCATTCGTAAGCGTTCTGATGTACTGGAAATTCGCGAGCACCTGCAAGCACACGGCGGTGAGCATATTCAGATCATTTCCAAAATTGAAAATCAGGAAGGCCTGAATAACTTTGATGAGATTCTGGAAGTTTCTGACGGCATCATGGTTGCCCGTGGCGATTTGGGTGTTGAGATCCCGGTAGAAGAAGTTATTTTCGCCCAGAAGATGATGATCGAAAAATGTAATTCTGCACGTAAAGTGGTTATCACCGCGACTCAAATGCTGGATTCCATGATCAAGAATCCACGCCCTACCCGCGCAGAAGCGGGCGATGTTGCCAATGCTATTTTAGATGGTACTGATGCCGTTATGCTTTCTGGCGAAAGTGCGAAAGGAAAATATCCGGTTGAAGCGGTTTCCATCATGGCAACCATTTGTGAACGTACAGACCGTATCATGGGAAGCCGGATTGAGAAAAACGCCACTCAGAAGCTGCGTGTGACTGAAGCGGTTTGCCGTGGCGCAGTAGAAATTGCGGAAAAACTGGAAGCACCTCTGATTGTTGTCGCAACCTTTGGCGGTAAATCAGCAAGATCTGTCCGCAAATATTTCCCGAACGCCCCTATCCTCGCACTGACCACTAATGAAATCACTGCCCGTCAGTTACTGCTGGTTAAAGGCGTTTCCACACAAGTTGTCAAAGAAATTGCTTCTACTGATGATTTTTACCGCATTGGTAAAGAAGCCGCACTTGCCAGTGGTATGGCAAATAAAGGTGATATTGTTGTCATGGTATCTGGTGCATTAGTACCAAGCGGAACAACAAATACCTCTTCTGTCCATGTGCTGTAATTATTTTTAATCGCACAGACAATTTAATTGTACAAACAGGTTAATTGTACAAACAGGCTGCTCAATAATTGGGCAGCTTATCAATCACAAATACACCTCTTTTTTATTGTTCAAATTCCATTCCCTAGCTAAAATGCAGTGTATAAAAAATACACAATAAATATCCCGTTTATTTTTAAATCAATTATACTCATGACAAAAATATTTTGTCCGTTCGATTATGGGAGAAAAGTGGTTAGCAAAATAACAAAACAGGCGAATACAATAACGCCAACTTATTACATCAAAACGGTAAAATTGGAAGATACATCACGTAACGATTGCGGTTTTTCTGATTTAATCATTTATTGAACTACAATTTTATTGCAGTTATCTAAAAATTATTCACTTATTTTAGGATGAAAATTGGTATAATTTGTTTCTCAAAGCAAAATTTTATTCTCTTTCCAAAAAAGTTTGTGTAATAATTAGGTAGCTATTTGGAAACTAACTTAATCTAGAGGGTATTGTGATGAATCGTACTAAAGTTGTACTTGGCGCAGTTATTCTAGCTTCTACTATGTTGGCGGGTTGTACAAGCGCAACTAAAGTTGACCAGCTTTCCTCTCAGATTCAAACTCTGGGGTCAAAAGTTGATCAACTCAGCAATGACGTTAGTTCAATGCGTTCTGATGTACAATCAGCTAAAGACGAAGCAGCACGTGCAAATCAACGTCTTGACAATCAAGTCCGTTCTTACAAGAAATAGATTTGTAGCACATTCGAGAATGGCGTACTTATCAAGTACGCCATTTTTTTTATGCTCTGCGTTAACGGTTTCAATCAGGATTGGCTTGATAAATCGGAGCGGGTTGGTTAAGCGTCGGTAATTCAGCCGGTTGAATATCAAGAGCCGCCTCTTCACGCTTTTCCATCACGTCTGAAATCTCTTTTTCCCCTTGGCTGGCTGGAATAACCCCTTTATTGACGACAATCGGTATTCCAGAACGACGAATTATCTCTTCATCGACTAAGACCGCACTCGTATCATTATTTTCAGTGAATTTTGCCAATCCTTCGGTTCGCTGAATAGGTATGGTTTGTGGATCATCAGTATCTGTTTTCGACAGTGGCTGATGAACTTCAACATAACGCTTACCATCTGGTTCTACTGCATATTTGATGGGATCATTAATAACCTGAACGCGGGTTCCCTTTGGTACGTTGTAGAAAAGTGCTTTAATATCTTCGGGGCGTAAACGAATACATCCTGAACTGACCCGCATACCAATACCAAAATTGGCATTCGTGCCATGTATCAAATATTCCCCCCGCCCTGCTGACAATCGAAGAGCAAAATCACCCATTGGATTATCTGGTCCGGCGGGTACAACCGCAGGCAACATAATACCGCGACTTGCATAGTCCTTACGAATATTAGCCGTTGGCGTCCATGTCGGATGTTTGATGAGCTGACTGACAGATGTCGTCATTGTTGGCGTATTACGCCCAAGCTGCCCGATTCCGATAGGGTACACAATGACGCTTTTTTTCCCTTTAGGAAAATAGTAGAGCCTGAGTTCAGCCAGATTAATGACAATACCCTGACGAGGCGTATCGGGAAGTAGCATTTGTGATGGAATAACAAGTTTCGTGCCGGGTTTGGGTAAATAAGGATCAACACCGGGATTGGCTTCCAACATGGCTAACATGCCGATTTCGTATTTAGCAGCAATGGCTTCCAACGGGAGTCCATCATCCGAGACAACATAAATGGAGTTCTCACCGATCAGGCGACTGTTAGCAGATGGCAGCTGATATTCCATCGCATAAGCTGTACTCACTATCCCGCAGAACGACAACATGCCGATCAAGAAAGTACCGATAAAAGTCAAAAAGCGCTTCATTCACACTTCCTCAATGATATTTGAATGTTAGTGGTTAATTAATAGACTATCCTGGTCAGCTATTCTAGCTGCTATTCCAGAATACAGGATAACTTCGAGCCATATTTAAACAAATCAAACCATTCACAGCCTATGGTACAGATACATACCGTTGCCTAATATATCAACAGACTGCGGCCAAAACCGCTGTGGTCAGGCGTGAAGTACAGCATAATTGCTGTTGAGCATTGTAGATATCGATCTGCCAGATTTGATGAGAGCGGCCAAGATGGATGGGTTTGCAAACACCTCTGACTATCCCCTCACGAACCGCTTTGATATGACTGGCATTAATCTCGATTCCGACGACTTTTTGTTCGCCTTCTGAACAAAGATGCCCCGCAATCGAACCGAGTGTTTCAGCCAATACGACCGATGCGCCACCGTGCAAAAGACCAAACGGCTGTTTAGTACGCTGATCAACAGGCATTGTACCTTCAAGAAAGTCATCACCAAACTGGGTAATTTCTATTCCGACGTGCCTCAGCATACATTCATCACCTAATTGATTTAGCGTATTGAGATCAAAATTGCGTTTCCAAATCACTGCATTATCTCCAATAAAGCCTGTAATGGGTGTTTAAGTGTTTTTCTTTCTATGCGCTTCACCTGACTACGGCAGGAATATCCGGTGCTCAGGCAATATTCCTGGGGCAAATTATCCAATACCGGTGCCCATGAAAGTTTGTATATTCCTATCGAGTTCCCAAGGTTCTTTTTCTCGTGTCCATAAGTGCCCGCCATACCACAGCAGCCCACATTGATATTGTTTAATTTATTGCCAAAAAAACGAAAAATTTCGCTCCACTGTTTACTGCTATTCGGTAACACTGTCACTTCTGTACAATGCCCCAACAGATACCATTCATGGGCAGATGTAGCATTGTCACGTTTGCTTTCAGGGCGTGCTTCCTGCGCGGATAACACACTGGTGAGCCATTCATGAACTAATTGAACGTTGAAACTTCCCCGCCGTTCACCAAGAAGCGCGTTATATTCATCCCGATAGCATAAAACTAAAGCGGGATCGACGCCCACCATCGGAATATTTAATCGCGCAGCCCGATTCAGAAAATCAGCCGTTTTTCCGGCTGTTCTGGCAAATTTATGCAGAAATCCTTTCACATGCTGGGCTTTCCCATTAGGTGAAAACGGCAACAATACTGGCTGATAGCCCAGTTTCTCCACCAGCCGAACAAAGTCAGTCACAACATTGGCATCGTAATAACTGGTGAAAGGATCCTGAACAATCAAAACATGCTGAGTACGCCGGGATAACGGCATAGCCTCAAGCTGTTCCAGTGTTGTTCCGGTGGCTCCTGTTGTGAAAGCATCGTGATTGGCAAGTTGCTGCTGTAATGTCGGATAGGAGAGTAACGGCAAATCAACCATACCGATGGTATGTTGGCTGAGTTTCTGCACCCACGGCTGTTGCAGGAAAAAATTAAAAACACGGGGGGCTTTTGCCATCAATGGCGTACTGCTTTCAACATTGGCAACAATGTGATCACGCAGTGGGCGAAAATAGCGGCTATGGTACAGCTCCAAAAAACGTGAGCGAAATGCGGGAACATCAATTTTGATCGGACATTGTGTTGAGCAGGCTTTACACGCCAGACAACCCGACATGGCCTCTTTAACTTCATGGGAAAAATCATATTCTCCCCGCCATGCCCGCCAGCTATGACGCGTTTTTTCAATCAATCCACGCAAACTCAAACCGTGCAGGCTCGAACGTGTCTGATCTTGTTCAAAACTCTGTTCTAACCATTCAGGCTGAACGCCCTGTTCCGTTAACAGTCGCAACCATTCTCTGACAAGCGTCGCGCGACCTTTCGGAGAGTGTATACGGTGCTGGCTGATTTTCATTGAAGGACACATCGGGCTTCTGACATCAAAATTGAAGCACAGCCCATTGCCGTTACACTCCATCGCACCACGGAATGTACTTCTGACATTGACAGGGATCGTTCTGTCATAAGTGCCTCGCTTCGCAGCATCGACTTTCATCATCGGTGCATCAATGCCCATCGGTGGGCATATTTTCCCCGGATTCAATCTGTTTAAGGGGTCAAAAGCGGCTTTAATGCGGCGTAATTCAGCATATAATGTTTCACCAAAGAAAGCCGGGCTGTACTCTGCCCGAAAACCTTTTCCATGTTCTCCCCATAACAAACCACCATATTTGGCCGTTAAGCGAACAATTTCATCAGAAATCTGTTTCATCAGCATTTCCTGCTGAGGGTCACACATATCCAAGGCAGGCCGTACATGTAAAACGCCAGCGTCCACATGACCAAACATGCCATAATTAAGTTGGTGACTATCCAATAACTGACGAAATTCAGTTATATAATCAGCCAGATGCTGAGGCGGAACACAGGTATCTTCGACAAATGGGATAGGTTTGGCAGCACCTTTACTATTACCGAGCAAACCAACGGATTTTTTCCGCATAGCATAAATGCGTTCAATATCATCCAGATGATGGCAGGTCTGATAACCGATAATCCCTGCCTGATTGCCCGCCATTAGCTCGTCAAGACGCTGGCAGAGGGAATTCACCTGTTGATCAATTTGCGGCTCATCATCGCCACTGAATTCGACAATATTCAGCCCTTGCATATCCTTATCCGGCACATCCGTAATTAATGCTTTCACCGAATGCCAGATAATATCTTCTCGTGCAAGGTTGAGCACTTTTGAATCCACGGTTTCAACAGACAGCGCTTTGGCTTCAACCATAAATGGTGCATTGCGCAGTGCCGAATCGAAAGAATCATATTTGATGTTTACAAGCCGCCTGACTTTTGGCAACGGCGTAATATCCAACGTTGCTTCTGTGATAAAAGCGAGCGTTCCCTCCGAACCGGTTAAAATACGGGTCAGATCAAAAGACTGCATATCGTCACTGTAGACATGGCGCAAGTCATAACCGGTCAGAAACCGGTTCAGTTTCGGGAATTTTTCGACAATGAATGCCCTTTGTTCACGACAACGTTCAAGGACAGTTTTGTAGATATGGCCGATAACTGATTTTTCTTCTGCAATGGATTCCGCCAGCGTTATGTTCATCGGGCGGGTATCAAGCAGTTCTCCCCCTAATAAAACCGCACGGATACCCAGCACATGGTCTGATGTTTTTCCATATACCAACGAACCCTGACCAGATGCGTCAGTATTGATCATGCCACCTAATGTGGCGCGATTGCTGGTGGATAATTCAGGGGAGAAAAAATAGCCGAAAGGTTTTAGATATTGATTGAGCTGGTCTTTGATAACACCCGCTTCGACTTTAACCCAACCTTGTTCCGGGTTGATTTCCAGAATTCGATTCATGTAACGGGACATATCCACAACAATACCATTGTTGAGTGCTTGCCCATTTGTACCAGTTCCACCACCACGCGGTGTGAATGTCAGAGGGTGAAAGCGTTCTTCTCCGGCTACTCTTGCCAACAGAGCAACATCAGCACTGGAGCGCGGAAAAATAACAGCTTGTGGTAACAACTGATAAATACTGTTATCTGTTGCCATGGTCAGTCGATCAGCATAGCTACTGGTGGTATCACCTGTAAAACCGGTTTCTTTCAATACTGTTAAGTATTCGGTTACCAGTTCACTGACTTGGGGGGCTTGGGGTATACGTGGGATCATTGGCTTAGTGCCCCTTATAATAGTTGTCCACATTGCTCTCTATATATACTATACCCGACGAGTTTGTCGCTCTTTTACTATCATCTACTATCATCGCGATGCGGCTCAAAATCTATAGGGTATATTTCAATAGTCAATTCAGACAGGGATCTGAATAGGCAGGTTTTCAACGATATCACAATATTTATCAATTTTGAGCAATATATGAAATAACGTTATATTTATTTACCCTTGTTGATAGTGTCAGCCTTTTAATTGCCAAGAGAAATTATTTCATGGAAAAATCGCAACCACGCTTGGATTTACTCAAATTACTATTCGCGCTGTTCTTTATTCTACTCCTCATCATGACGAGCTTTTGGGTGTTAAGTCCGTTTATTTTGGGGTTTATCTGGTCAGGAATGGTGGTTATCGCAACCTGGCCACTGATGGAAAAAATACAGCAACGTTTATGGGGAAAACGCTGGATAGCCGTTGCCATCATGACATTATTGTTAATTTTATTTTTCGTTCTGCCGATTGCTTTGCTAATCAGTAACCTGCTGGAAAACAGTGCTCCGCTAATTGCATGGGCAAAATCACCAGCCAATATGCACCTGCCCCAATTAATATGGCTCCATAAAATCCCGCTTGTCGGCAATGACTTATACGATAAATGGCAAAATATCATCGCTGATGGCAGTAATATTCTTCTGACCAAAATTCCGCCTTATATTGGCAATGCCGTCACTTGGTTTCTTGCTCAAGCGGCCAATGCAGGCCGTTTTCTGTTTCACCTGACGCTCATGGTGCTGTTTAGTGTGCTGCTTTATTGGAAAGGTGAACACGTGATGCTGGGCATCCGCCATTTCGCCATCAGGCTGGCAGGAAACCGTGGTGATGCTGTTGTGCTGCTGGCTGCACGTTCTATCCGTGCCGTTGCGCTGGGTGTCGTCGTTACAGCGCTTGTGCAGGCTATTGCGGGTGGTATTGGATTAGCCATAGCAGGGATCCCTTATGCGATGATCCTGACAATCATCATGTTTGTACTCTGTGTTGCGCAATTAGGGCCTTTGTTAGTTCTTATTCCATCCATTATCTGGCTGTATTGGACCGGAGAAACAACCTGGGGAACGATTCTCGTCGGCTGGAGTTTAATTCTGGTGACAATGGATGGTGTTCTTCGGCCCTTCCTCATCCGTCTTGGTGCTGATTTACCGATGGTTTTGATTCTGACTGGCGTGATAGGCGGCATACTTTCACTGGGTGTCATCGGTTTGTTTATCGGCCCGGTAGTACTTGCGGTTTCTTATAGTCTGCTGTTGGTCTGGATGGATGAAGTCCCTAAACCTGAAAGTAAAATAGAAAATAGAGAAAATATGAAATAATCCCTCAAAAAAGATCAACTTTGATAATCAGACGATAGCGCGGAATATCATTTTTCCGCGCAATTATCATTTATTGTAAATATCAATAAAGTAAACATATTCTGGCTTGCTATAAACAATAACCACTCATTAAAAATACCGCCGCCACCAATTTGTTGCAAAAAAGTTAATTTTTTAATTTTGATTTTTAAATTCCGATTTATTAAGAGGATTCTTAAAGAATAAACGCATTTATTAAATTAGTATTCTTTGCATCGAAACGATGTTTCCCATGAATTACTCTCTTAGTTTGTCAACGCTACAAACTGGGATGTGTAAAGTAATATATATTGCTGTGTGTAGTCTTTGCCTGTCAGCCCATGATAGGCTTTTTTTTTGGCTTTTTTTGGCAATTTTTAAACTATTTTAATAACTTTATCCCCATCCAACTTCAAATTACAGCTTGAATAGCGACGGATATCTATAATATTACGCCTATGCCAAAAAAAATGAGGCGGGAAAGAATAGAAAGCCTGAGAAATATTTTCACAGGCTTTCTAATAGGTATATAAATAGATTGCTATTAATTTAATTATTTTCTGCTAAAGCCACCCAGGTTTTCACCACGGTATCAGGGTTCAGAGATAAACTGTCAATTCCTTCCTGCATTAGCCATGCCGCGAAATCTTCATGATCTGAAGGGCCTTGACCACAAATACCGACATATTTACCTTGTTGCTTAGCTGCCCTGATTGCCATAGAAAGCAATTGCTTCACTGCATCATTGCGCTCGTCGAATAATTCAGAGACTACACCTGAGTCACGATCCAAACCTAATGCCAATTGTGTCATATCATTCGAGCCAATTGAAAAACCATCAAAATGCTCAAGGAACTGTTCCGCCAAGAGTGCATTGGATGGAATTTCACACATCATGATCACTTTCAGGCCATTATCACCCCGTTTCAAACCTTGTGATGCTAACTCAGAAACCACAGCTTCAGCCTGTGCGACAGTGCGTACAAATGGGATCATGACTTCTACATTGGTTAATCCCATAACATTACGTACCCGTTTGATCGCCTCACATTCCAAAGCGAAACATTGACGGAAATCGTCGGAAACATAACGCCCTGCACCACGGAAACCCAGCATCGGGTTTTCTTCATGGGGTTCGTATAAATCCCCACCGACTAGGTTTGCATACTCATTGGATTTAAAATCAGATAAACGCACAATTACCCGTTTAGGCCAGAATGCAGCGGCTAACGTTGCAATACCTTCAGTCAACCGTCCGACATAAAACTCAACAGGATCATCATAACCGGCCATCAGCGATGTGATCTGTTCCTGTAATTCGGGGGATTGTTTGGAGAACTCAAGCAGAGCACGAGGATGAACGCCAATCATACGGTTTATAATGAATTCTAAACGCGCCAGACCCACACCTTCATTCGGCAGACAGGCAAAATCAAATGCCCGATCCGGGTTGCCCACATTCATCATAATCTTCACAGCCAATTCCGGCAGTTCATCCACCTGAGAACTTTGGATGCTGAAATCCAGCTTATTGCGGTAAACGAAACCCGTATCACCTTCCGCGCAAGAAACTGTCACATCTTCGCCTTCTTTTAAGCGCTCTGTCGCATCACCACAGCCCACTACCGCAGGTATACCCAGTTCGCGAGCGATAATTGCAGCGTGACAAGTGCGGCCTCCGCGATTGGTGACAATCGCTGCCGCTTTTTTCATGATCGGTTCCCAATCGGGATCGGTCATGTCTGTCACCAATACATCACCGGGCTGAATGCGATCCATTTCACTGAGATTATGGATAACTTTGACTGTTCCAATACCCACTTTATGCCCGATTGCCCGGCCTTCCACCAGCACATTACCCTGTTCATTCAATTGGTAACGCTCCATCACCTGTTGATTGGAACGAACAGTTTCAGGGCGGGCCTGCACAATATACAGCTTGCCATTATGCCCGTCTTTTGCCCATTCAATATCCATCGGACGGCCATAATGTTGCTCAATCAGCAAAGCCTGCTTTGCCAACGCTTCGACTTCGCTGTCAGTCAAAGAAAAACGATTGCGCAATGAGTCCGCGACATCTTCGGTCCGAACCTGATGGCCATGTTCTTTGCTATCGGCATAAACCATACGGATCTTTTTAGAACCCAGATTACGACGGACTATCGCAGGGCGGTTATTTTTGAGTGTCGGCTTATGAACATAAAATTCATCGGGATTCACTGCGCCCTGCACAACCATCTCACCCAAACCATAAGCTGATGTGATAAAGACAACCTGATCAAAACCCGATTCAGTATCAATCGTGAACATCACACCTGATGATGCCAGATCAGAACGAACCATGCGCTGTATACCCGCTGACAACGCCACGCCCCGATGGTCATAACCCTGATGAACGCGGTAAGAAATAGCACGATCATTGAAGAGCGATGCAAAAACATGCTTGATGGCAACCATCACGGCATCAATGCCCTGTACATTCAGGAAAGTTTCCTGCTGCCCGGCAAAAGAAGCATCCGGCATATCCTCCGCCGTCGCAGAAGAACGGACAGCAAACGAAGCATCCGGCTCACCTTCAGACAATTGTTGGTAGGCTTCCCGAATGTCATTTTCTAGTTGTGGCGTAAATGGTGTATTAATCACCCACTGGCGGATCTGGGCGCCCGCTCTGGTTAATTGACTGATATCATCAACATCAATTTCGTCCAGTAACTGATAAATACGCTGGTTAACACCGCTTTGTTCCAGAAAATCATTAAATGCCTGTGCAGTCGTGGCAAAACCATTGGGAACAGAGACACCAAGGTCTGCCAGATTGGTGATCATTTCGCCGAGAGAAGCGTTTTTACCACCGACCCGATTAACATCATTCATTCCTAATTGGTTATACCAAAGCACGTTATTTGAGGTAAGACGCGAGGTGAGGCCATTATTGGACATCGAAGCTATCCTTTTTACATTCGGAAGATTAAAACTGTTCTTTATCGCGGGAAATAGCCTAGCACAATGTTTTGTTATATATGGAAAGGTGAATCGATCAACCCAACACAATTATTTTTTTGTGCGTATAATCCGAAATGTTAGCGATAACTGTGACTGATGATAAAAACGATTCAGCTTATATTTCGATAATGCGCACAAATAACAATACAAATTCAACAATACAAACCCGACAATAAAAGAAGAATACCATGATAGATATCCAATTCCCGCAGAATCAAGGCCATGAAACACTGGAACGCAGTGTCTTTTTTATCTCTGATGGCACAGCAATTACCGCAGAAATATTGGGTCAGGCGGTATTATCTCAATTCCCGATTACAATTACGTCTTATACTTTACCTTTTGTCACCAGCAACAATCGGGCAGAAGAGATAAAACACCAAATAAATACGATTTATCAGGCAACACAAATTCGGCCTTTGGTTTTTTATTCGATTATCTCCAATGAAGTAAAAAATATCATTACCAGCAGTGATGGTTTTTGTCTGGATGTTGTTCAGACACTCGTTGCGCCATTACAGGAAGAAATCGGGCTGGAACCTAAACCTGAGCTGCACAGTACCCACGGCCTATCTAAGAAAAACCTGAATAAATATGACGCTCGTATTGCCGCTATTGACTACGCTCTGGCGCATGATGATGGCATTTCATTGCGTAACCTTGAACAGGCTCAGGTGATTATTCTGGGCGTCTCCCGTTGCGGAAAAACCCCCACCAGCCTCTATCTTGCAATGCAATTCGGCATTCAGGCGGCTAACTATCCTTTCATTGCTGATGATATGGATAATTTGCAACTGCCTGCGGCTCTAAAACCTTTCCAGCAAAAATTATTCGGCCTGACCATCAGCCCGGAAAGACTGGCGGCGATTCGGGAAGAACGAAGAGAAAACAGCCGTTATGCTTCTTTACGGCAATGTCGAATAGAACTCGCTGAAGTTGAAGCATTATTTCGCAAAAATAAAATTAATTACCTCAATACCACTAATTATTCTGTCGAAGAAATTTCAGCCAAAATTATTGATAGTATGGGATTGAAACGGCGCATATTCTGATTTGGTGTTTCTCTATATTCAGATTATTTTGTCATCGTCTTACTGACGATGATTTCTTATTCGATTGTGACTACTCTCTGTTGAATTTGTCGGAGATTACGTTATTGTGAATTCAATTATGTCAGACTGCGTTTCAAAATGAAGTACAGTTCATGAAATACCGTTTATGACGTATTGTCTATGAAGTACTATCTATGAAGTAAAATCCGAGAAAGTATATGCACAAAACAGATGAGTTAAGAACTCACCCCATTGATAAGTTAATAACACCCAAAACACTTTCTGAGCAATATCCCATATCAGAAAATACGTTGAAAAATGTCACGTTGTCACGCAAACGTATTGAAGCCATTCTCACTGGCGAGGATCAGCGTTTGTTGGTCATCATTGGCCCCTGCTCTATTCATGACGTTGATGCTGCCCTTGATTATGCCTCCCGCCTGTCTGTACTGCGTGAAAAATACCAGAACAGTCTGGAAATTGTCATGCGTACCTATTTTGAAAAACCCCGGACAGTTGTGGGCTGGAAAGGCCTGATTTCAGATCCTATGTTAGATGGCACGTGTCAGGTCAATAAAGGTATTTCACTTGCCCGTAAGCTACTGATCGATATTAATGAGCTGGGAATGCCGACTGCCACCGAATTTCTGGATATGGTGACAGGGCAATATATTGCAGATTTAATTAGCTGGGGCGCTATCGGTGCAAGAACAACGGAAAGCCAGATTCACCGTGAAATGGCTTCAGCCCTGTCGTGTCCGGTCGGGTTCAAAAATGGCACTGACGGCAATACTCATATTGCCATTGATGCGATACGTGCAGCGCGCGCTAAGCATATGTTTTTATCCCCGGATAAAGACGGGCAAATGACTATCTACCAGACCAGCGGGAATCCTCATGGGCATATTATTATGCGAGGCGGAAAAAAACCGAATTATGGCGCTGAAGATATTGCAGAAACATGCGAAAAATTGCGTGAATTTAACTTAGCGGAACGCTTAATCATTGATTGCAGCCACGGAAATTGTCAGAAAGTTCATCGTCGACAACTGGATATCGCCAGAAATATCAGCCAGCAACTTCAGTCTGGTTCAACCACGATCGCAGGTGTTATGGCAGAAAGTTTTCTGGTGGAAGGTACCCAAAAAATCATGCAGGGAGAGCCGTTGACTTATGGACAGTCGATCACCGATCCGTGCCTTAGCTGGCAAGATACGGAGCAATTTCTGGCTATTTTAGCCGAAGCGGTTGAGCAACGTGGCTGAATAACGATTTTTTAACTATCTATTTTTAACTATCTATTTTTAACTACCTTTTTTAACTATCTATTTTTAAATACCTAAATAGCGTTCCAAAATGATAGAAGTATTCCTTATCCCGCGCGACGCACGGGATAAGGAAAAACCACTACTCACACTCTCACTATTATGAAAAGGCATATGGCTGTTGGCTTCTGTTCATGATGGAAGCCAATTTCGCTGAAAATGATTTTCTCTATACCCAATGGATTTCGAGTTGCATCGCTTGCTGCAATAATCCCCAATTGCTTTATGTCTATACAAATTATTTATATCCACATAAAAAAATAGCTTGAAGTCAGTTAAAACTGAAACGATAATTATTATCAAAATCAGAATGGTTATTGTTAGTATTCATTGGCGCGTCGTTAGATGCGCCACTGCGTGATCGCAATGCCACTTGTTTACCCATTATCAATGGCAGACATGAACTGTATTTTTTTAACCTTTAACGCATCTTTTAAGGAGCAAACAGCTGTGAACCCATCACTTTATGAACGTTACCTCCAGGCAAAAGCAGATAATAAAGCCAAATATGCCCGCGATCTGGCTGGTTATCTTAATGTCAGCGAAGGAGAACTGCTGCACAGCCGTGTCGGGATAGACGCAAAACGTTTGAACGTTGATGCTCCTGCCCTGCTACAAGAACTGGCTGCTGTTGGCGAAACCAAAGCCATTACCCGTAATCACTTTGCTGTCCATGAGCATATTGGTCGTTATGAAAATACGCAGTTCAATCCCCATGTTGGTTTAGTCCTCAATCCCTATCAACTTGATTTGCGCATATTTTTTGACCATTGGACTAGTGTCTTCTCTCTAATCGAACCTGCAAAAAACGGTGTACGTCATAGCATTCAGTT
Source organism: Enterobacteriaceae bacterium (assembly GCA_031253755.1). Lineage (GTDB taxonomy): Bacteria > Pseudomonadota > Gammaproteobacteria > Enterobacterales > Enterobacteriaceae > Xenorhabdus. The sequence continues at coordinate 4,033 of JAIRVT010000072.1, read as the reverse complement.
CTTTGATCGTCAGGGTGATGCACTGCACAAAGTGTATACCACTGCCAAAACTGATATGGCGGCATGGGAAGCCCTGATTGAAAAATACCAGACGCAAGAAAACCCCGCGCTAAATGTACAACCTGACGAAGTTCCTCACCATGCTGAAATCACTGAACAGCTAAAAGTGCAACTGGATGAAGAGTGGCGCGCGATGACTGATGTTCACCAGTTTTTCATTATGATGAAACGCCATAATCTGAACCGTCAGCAAATCTTCAATGCGGTGCAAGATGATCTGGCCTATCGCGTCGATAATATGGCCCTGAACCAGCTCATTGAAATTGCGCATAAAGATCAAAATGAAATCATGATTTTTGTCGGAAACCGAGGCTGCATCCAAATTTTCACCGGTAAATTGGAACGCCTGATGCCTTATCAGGAAGAAAATTCATCCCAGAAATGGGTGAATATTTTTAATCGCAATTTCACCCTGCACCTGATTGAAAATGCGATTGCAGAAAGCTGGGTCACACGCAAACCAACCGCTGATGGTTTTGTCACCAGCCTTGAGTTATTTGATGCAGAAGGCAATCAAATTGCTCAACTGTACGGCCAACGTACCGAAGGCACTCCTGAGCAAACACAATGGCGTGAACAAATTGCAGCCCTGCCGAAACTGCAAACTGAAAAGGAAATGTGTGTAGCATGAAAAAGTGGCTTCTGACGTTGATGCTTGCCATCTCTGCCAATGCGTTCTCTGCGGAACGTATTGTTTCCATTGGTGGTGATGTGTCTGAAATTGTTTTTGCACTGGGTGAAGGCCAACATGTGGTTGCCAGAGACAGCACCAGCCTGAATCCTCAGGAGATACGCTCATTGCCCGATATCGGATATATGCGAATGCTGAATACAGAAGGGATCCTATCCATGCAGCCATCATTGGTGATCGCAAGTGAATCGGCTCAACCCTCTCTGGCACTCAAGCAACTCGAAGATTCCGGTGTAAAAGTAATTAAAGTGACCAGCAAAACGTCGTTAGAAGCCGTTCCTGAAAAAATCAGAGCCATCGCCAACGCAGTCGGTCAGGAAAAGTCAGGAGAGAAATTAGTTACTCAATTCCAGCAACAATTAGCAACAATCACTACGTCAGACATTCCCACCAAAGTGATGTTTGTGATGAATCACGGAGGGCTTATGCCAATGGCGGCAGGTCAGCAAACTGCGGCAGACCAGATTATTCATGCTATCGGTGCTAAAAATGCGATGCAGGGGTTCAAGGGATATCGTCCTTTATCGCAGGAAGGTGTCATCGCCAGCCAACCGGATTTGCTGCTGGTCAGCACTGAGGGGCTGAAAACACTGGGAGGTGTGGAAAAGCTCTGGCAACTTCCGGGAATGGGTTTTACACCAGCAGGTAAGAAAAAACAGGTTGCTGTTGTCGATGAAATGAGCTTGCTTGGCTTTGGCCTCCAGACTCCCGCGGTCATGAAACAAGTGCGTGAAATGGCGGAGAAAGTGCAATGACACGTTCTCAATCCCCCAGTTTTGGCTTGGTATTACTGGGCATATTGTTGGTTGTTCTGGCAATCAGTTCAGCCAACATGGGGGCATTGCCTCTTTCTTTTAAAACGCTGTGGGGATCCTCGTTGGAGGACCCACAATGGCAAATTTGGTTGAATATCCGGCTGCCGCGTATCCTGTTGGCAATTCTGATTGGTGGCGCACTGGCAATTTCAGGCGCTATCATGCAAGGGTTATTCCGTAACCCGCTTGCGGATTCAGGATTACTGGGGATCAGCAGTGGCGCAGCTCTGACGGTGGCACTGGCAATTGTTATTCCTGCTATTTTGCCTTTTTCTTTACCTGCCAGCATCGCGTTATACGGCCATATGATGGCTGCTTTTATCGGCAGTTTATTGGTTTCGTTCCTGATATTTTCGTTAAACAAATACAGCTACGGTAACATGGCAAAATTGTTGCTTGCCGGTATCGCCATCAATGCCCTGAGTGGTTCGTTTATCGGCGTATTAAGCTATATCAGCAATGATCAACAATTGCGTCAATTTTCCATCTGGATGATGGGCTCACTCAATCAGATCGAATGGCCGACACTGGTTATCGCCGCTTCTATTATTATTCCTGTCTGCCTGTTCACGATTATTCAGGCACGGAAACTCAATCTCCTGCAATTAGGCGACGAAGAGGCTCACTATTTAGGTATCAATGTCCAACGGACAAAATTTCAATTATTGCTGCTGAGTGCCTTACTGATTGGTTGTGCTGTCGCATTGAGCGGCGTGATCGGTTTTATTGGGCTGGTCGTTCCTCATCTTGTCAGGTTACGCTTTGGCAGCAATCACATCTGGTTACTACCGATATCCGCATTAGGTGGAGCCTGTCTTTTATTAATGGCTGATACTTTAGCCAGAACGCTGGTTGCGCCCGCTGAAATGCCTGTTGGGCTCATCACGGGTTTAATTGGTGCGCCTTATTTTTTATGGCTGATCCTTAAGCCATCAGGAAACCGTTTGTAATGGAATCGACATGTTTTTAATAAAATCGGACGTGCCAAAACGTTTACTTGAAGCGAATAATCTGAATTATTTCATAGGAAAACGTCAGATTATCAAAAATGTCTCTCTTTCTCTCCAGCAAGGCGAAGTTGTTGCAATAATTGGTCCGAATGGTGCGGGTAAATCCACATTGCTGCGGTTATTAACAGGCTATGTTTCACCCACCAATGGTGAATGTTTGTTGCGGGGAATTCCTCTTTCTCGCTGGGAACCTCAGAAACTTGCCCGTGTCCGGGCCGTCATGCGGCAATACAGTTCGCTGCCTTTTTCTTTCAGTGTCGAGGAGATCATCGCGATGGGGCGTGTTCCCCATGAGAACAATTTTCGTGAGAACTGTTTCCATAAGAGCTGGTTTCATGAGGACAGTACCCATAAAAACACCCATGGAAAAATGGCCATCGATGAAGCGATGAGATTGACGGAGTGTGAAGCACTGAGGCATCGGAATTATCAGCAACTGTCCGGTGGCGAGCAGCAACGTGTCCAATTGGCCAGAACGCTGGCACAACTCTGGCATCCAGAACCAACTGAATCCTGCCTGTTTCTGGACGAACCGACATCCGCACTGGATCTTTACCACCAGCAGCATACACTGCGGCTGGTACACAACCTGACCCGACAACACCCTCTTGCTGTCTGCTGTGTATTGCATGATCTGAATCTGGCTGCACTGTATGCGGATAAAATTATCCTGTTACATCAGGGAGTATTGGTTGCTTCCGGTACACCTCAAGAAGTATTGCGGGATGATATTCTGAAAAAATGGTATCGGGCTGATTTAGGTGTTATGTTGCACCCGGAAACTGACCAGCCACAGGTTTATCTTCGGCAATAATGCGGGGTAATATGACAAGCCAGTCAGTGACTGTCCTTCGTATGAGGAGGCAAATTCTGCAACTGGCCATTAATCAATGGTTGCAAAATTTGTCTGGTTCTTTTGCCTAATCCTAGGGCTTCGGTTAAAAACCCATTTTTAAATTATCTGGCAATGTTTGCCTGACGCTGTTTACGCGCAGCCGGTAAATACCAAAGTGTAGCGATCAGACAAAAAGCATAGCCCAGCATTTCGCACCCTTCTTCCACGATATTTTTGACGATGCGATAGAAATGTTCATCGATCAACCCGCGCCAAAGTACGCCCATACCGAGCAAACGAGAAAAAACCAGTATGCATTACAAACCACAAACCATCATGGCGTAACTCTGATGGCGGGTAAAATCAACCAACCCGGTAAGCGTTCTCTGTTTTTGGCTGACAGCATACATCACGCAGAGCAAAGCCAAAGGAATGGCAAAATAAGCCCACGCGCCATGAAAAATCACATCAAAATAGGCATCCAGTTCTCTAATGAGTAAACAGTTGACTGCTCCCCGCCGTAAACGGCGAGGATTCCCACTTCACAGAGCCGAACCTAAGCCGCAGAAGGCGATTTAGGAATTACCGTCTCTCCGTGGGCTAACACTGCCAGCCCGGCAGC
>JAIRVT010000030.1 GCA_031253755.1 Enterobacteriaceae bacterium | reverse complement strand
CTTTTGCGAGAAAAGCAATAATGAAAGCAAGTTCAGAAGAGCTGATGATCTTTGTGTCAGTCGTGGAAAACGGGAGTTTTAGCCGGGCGGCGGAACACCTGCAATTGGCCAATTCTGCCGTGAGCCGCTCGATAAAAAAACTGGAAAAGAAACTGGGTGTCAGCCTGCTTAACCGCACAACCCGCCAGCTTAGCCTAACGGAGGAGGGCAAAGGTTATTTTCAGCGGGTTCAGCATGTGCTGCAAGAAATGGCGGCGGCTGAAACAGAATTGATGGAATTTAAACACACACCAAGTGGTTTGTTGCGTATCGATGCCGCAACGCCTGTCTTACTGCATTTATTGATGCCGATGATTAAGCCTTTTCGTGAACGTTACCCGGAAATCACAGTGTTACTGATTTCCTCTGAAAATTATATCAACCTGATTGAGCGTAAAGTGGATATTGCTATTCGTGCCGGTAGCCTGACGGATTCCAGCCTGCGAGCCAAACCGCTTTTCTCCAGCTACCGCAAAATTGTTGCCTCACCTGAATATCTGGCAAAACAGGGCACGCCTCAATGTGTTGACGATTTGAACAACCATATTTGCCTCGGTTTTTCTGAACCCACTTCGCTTAATGCGTGGCCGATAGCCAATCAGGACGGGCAATTATACGAAATCACTACCGCTGCCTGTGCCAACAGCGGTGAAACCATTAAACATCTTTGTACTTCTGGCAATGGCATTGCGTGTTTATCTGAATTTATGGTTGATAAGGCGATTGCCAGCGGTGAACTGGTTGAATTGCTGGCCGAAAAATACCTGCCCGTCGCCATACCGCTCAATGCCGTCTATTACAGTGATCAGGCGGTCAGCCCCCGGATCAGGGCATTTATCGATTTTATCAGCGAATACGTGGAGCAAATGCGTAAATAGCTCCCGAAGGAGCTATCATCGGCGATATATACCCGATGGATGACGGAAATAATTATTGGAGTCGTGCATTGACCAGTGGCTTGACACTCATTCCTTTAAGCATACAGAGCCATGCCAGAAATGTGATCACCATCAGGATAAAAAACAACGATTGTGGCGGAAGCTCAGTGAGCACGATGCCGCTGAGAACCGGATTAAACGCTCCGCCCAGAAAACCCAGCGCCTGAGCCGAAAAATAGCTGGATTTCATGCCTTCCGGCGCAATATTATCAATGAGCATATATTCACCGGGCGCATAAATCAGTTCACCGAGCGTAAATGTCACGGCGGCAATGCCCCAAAGATAAAGATTGCTGCCTGCTACCATAAAAACCGCAAGCCCCATTAAGAAAAAGACACTTCCCAATGTCATGAGTTTTTTCAGGTTATCAGGGCGCAGGGATTTGCCGACGAAATACTGGAAAGTCACAACGATAATCGCATTCACCGGCAAGACGACACCGATCACTGCCTCAGCCAGCGTGCTGTTAGCAACAGTCAGAACATATTGAGAGATCCAAATAGAAAAAGAACCGAACACCAAAGAGCCGAGGAATGTCGATGAAACAAACCAACCCAGTGCGCGATCACGCAGCATCGCCGCCGGATTCCATACTTTTTCCGATTTATCGCTGCTTGCAGCCACGTTGATACGCTGAACATAACGTTGAATAAAAACAATCGGAATGGCGGCGGAAACGGCTGCCAACCAAAAGGGTAAGTTGGCACTGTACATCAAAAGCCATGTACCGATTGGCGGGCCGATAGTCCAACCCATGTTAGTAAAACTGTAATTCAGTGAAAAAACTTTCGTTTTCGTTGTTGCTGGCAGCGTATCGGCGAAATACCCTTTCAGCACGGTAGAAAATACAGAATAAGAGCAATTTATCAATGAGATAAAAACAATCACCAAGCCTGCATGATTAACCAAAGGGATGGCAATAAAGCCACCGATAAATGCAATAACAGACAACAACATATAGCGTTTTTTATCAAATCTGTCCGCTGAAATACCGAAGCCAAGGCTGAATAGTATCCCCACGGTGAATGCAATGGAAATAGCAAGCCCGACTAAATTCACCGGCATCTGATACTGACGGGTCAGGTAAATTGCCATAAAAGGCAGGGTGGCCCCACGGCCGATAGTCAAAAGCAAAGAGGAGGACAGCAATACACCAATGGATATATTCGATTTATGAGACATTCACTACACCCTGAAATTATTTTTGTTATATATACTTTTTCATAATAGTGAGAGTAACTATAGTGATCTTTCCTTATCCCGCACGGTGCGCGGGATAAGGAATACTCTTATCATTTTGAAAAACTATTTATGACTGTTATTTAATAACCCTCTAATTTACAAAAAATTTCACCAATAATAAATAGGTTAATGAATATCGCGGTGAATAAACGTGTATTAGTGACAGTGAGCAGGGAGTAATGTGCTTAAACGAAAAAAATCCTTACTTCCCGTGATGCGAGAAGTAAGGAAGTGTCTTATGACTTTTCAATATTGTCCAGCCAGAGTGGTTGATAATTTATGCTGTGATTAAAAAAACAAAATTAATGTCGATTAAATCTATATCAGATTGTTTTTTGAATATCCAACATTAAGATATAAACCTGATCTTTAATTATCCCAACCATCTTCATGAATTTTATTATCTAAAGCGTCACCTGCTTTATGGACAATAACTTCACCCGCCTTATAGGCATCATCAGATATCATACCAGCCTTGTGCAAACCATCAAGAGCGCTATCCACTACGGCTTCCGCGATATGAACAAGTGCGTGAAAAAGATCGCCCCAAAAACCAGCACCTGCAACTTGCTCTAATTCAACTTGATTTAACTCTTTCATATATGACCTCGTTTATTTATATGATGTCCCATAATGTAAAATAAGAAACCATAAAATTAATCCTATAATTTTTGAATATGGTTCCAGAAAAATAAATACCTTATATAATCGATACAATTTTTAATAAAGGTTTATATTTTTCTGCAACCCAATTCTATTTTCGTTCGGGAATTACAATAAATCACTTTATATTAACATTTATTAAACAATCGTAGTTTAATGGTAAATTAATTCAAGCAATGGTTTACATTAGTTTTATTGAATGAATGTTTTTATTTAAAATGCAATTAATTAACATTATATAATGAAACATTACATCCAAATTAAATATAGTAATTAAATGCTGAATCATTCTATAAGTTATTTATATTCCAAGAAATCAAAGAAATAATTATTTACTTAATTGTAATAAAAGGAAAATATTCTTATTGTAAATGTCATTTCATGACAATAAAATACAAAATATTAAAATAGAAATGATATCTATAATTCCAATCCGTATTGATTTGGTTATTATTATTATTATTAACATGAACACTGAATGAGATAGTTTGATTTATAAATAAAAGTAATGAAATTCACCACTAAAAAATTGAGAATGAGAGTTTTATTATTTTAAAAATCATGAGACTATCACGCTCTTGATATCACGAACATGAAGTGGAGAGGGCCGTTGTTATGCCTATATGGGTGGATGCTGACGCATGTCCTAAAGTTATCAAAGAAGTATTATATCGCGCAGCAGAACGTGAAAAAGTACAGGTTACATTCGTAGCAAACCAACGATTAAGCGTACCTGCATCTGCCTTTTTGCGCACATTACAAGTCTCAGCAGGTTTTGATGTCGCTGACAATGAAATTGTTCGCCGCTCAGAAACCGGGGATTTAGTCATTACTGCCGATATTCCTCTTGCTGCTGAAGTGATCGAGAAAGGGGCGGTAGCACTTAATCCACGGGGCGAAGTCTATAGTGAAGCGACAATACGTGAACGTTTGGTAATGCGTGATTTTATGGATACGATGCGAGCAAGCGGAGTCCAAACGGGCGGGCCTGCGAGTTTAAATCAGCGTGATCGCCAGCGGTTCGCAAATGAACTGGATAAATGGTTATTAAAGCAAAAAAGTCCCTGAAAGGAATGGCGAGTGGGAGAGGGTAAGTAAGCGAGTTAGCAGCTTACTTAACTTTTGCTTTACGATGCGTCTTCCTATAAATCGGCTAGTTCCTTCGGTGCAAGAACATGGTTTCCAGAATTTCAACCATTAGTTCTGCATAACAGCCATCGGGATCTAAATCAGGATCGAAAACAGAAACAGTCATGCCGCAGCATAGTGGATTATCGAGTAAGTGTGCGCCGATATTCTTTAGCCAACCCGGTTCAATACCCGGACTACCGGGTGAATCAACCGCTGGCATGACATTTTGGTCAAGAACATCGACATCGAGATGTATCCAAAAACGCCATTTCGGCTGAGCAACCAACATTTGTTCGATTTTGTGGAGAATTCCTTTTTCCCCAATTGAATTTGCTGTAAATACATTAACCTGTGAAATCGCGGTTTGGTTAATATCAGGCCAAGCAAAATCAGCATCTCTGTTCTCGCGTTCCCCTAGCTGGAGCACCTGTTGCTCTGGTACTAACGGGCTTTCTACATCCGGCCAATCCGTTAATAGCGCCTCACCACGACCTGTCGCCAAAGCCAAATCCATTCCTGCCACTGCGCCTAACATCTGTTGTGTATCGTAATTATCTGGATGGCGATAATCACTATGCCCATCAATATGGATAAGTGAAACAGGCCCTGAACGACGAGTTCCAGCCAATGCACCCAATAGAATTGAGCAGTCACCACCAATAATCAGTGGAAAATTGCCACTTTCTTGCACTTTAGCCACTTCCGCCGCCAACTGTAGATTAAAATCACGAATACCATAACCATTGCGTATACGTGTTCCAATTTGAGGCTCAGGTGAATATACCGGCCGCCTTAATTCACTGATCGCCTTGACCCGCAGCTTTTCCGCTAATCCATGTTCCATCAGTACTTGCGGAGCGCGCCATGTCCCTGGTATGTGTCCTTCCCATAAAGGGCTTAACCCAAGATTAGTTGGCGCGAGAATGATATGCATAATGAGAGTTCCACTGATAAATCATAAGAGAGTTAGGTAAAACGGAAGCATAGACAGGGCAGCAAGAAGAGTAAACATATTAACGTTACAACGATTCAATAATTCCATTCGTTTATGTATAGGGTAGGCTTTGGCCCGGCGATAATTGTTATTTAACATAATACACATTATGCGAACCCGTAAGGCTTTTAAAAAAGTACTGAGGTTTGACCCTGAGTACCTTACGATCTTTCTAACATCCACCACCAAAAAACTCTCTCAATTGGCAATGTATACAAATCACTAATAACATTATTGGTAGATAGTAAACATATCATATGTTACCTGTCAACATGTTGTAGGCAACTTACACACAAATTTTATAGAATGAAATATTATGGTGAACGGAGGCTTCTAATGAGCAACGCATCTACATTGAAAACCACGATCAGACTAAAGAAGTCCGAATCGATTGATTTACAAGAAAAAGCATTTCACTTAACGAAGAAAAACATCATGAGTGGACGGCAAAAGATTTATAGCGAGGCTGATTTAGTGCATTATGCCATTGAACAAATTCTACCCATGCTCGCCCTTGATGAACATGGACATCTTATTTTGAAAAAAGATAGTTAGGATTTGGCCAGGTTCACCTGAAAGCCCGTAGATAACCTTAGACTACCCCCGTAGTACAGTACGGGGGTTTTCAGAACGTGATTGATTCTATTTCTTCCTTTTTTTTATTTACACGCAGAAAATATTTAATGCTAAAAGATAACGACTTAAAACCTGAAGATTTTGATAATTTTTATTCGGCTAAAAACGCACATGATGATGCATATCTAGAAAAATTACGTGAAAAAGAAAATATTTTAGCACGCCCACATATTCATAACATATTTAATCTTATAAAAAATGCTGCACAACATGGTATGTTTGAGTTGGAATATAGTTCAATATTATGGAGAAGCTGCGATCGATTAGATTATATTTGCTTTTTTCTCAAACATGCTGGATATGAGATAAAAACTCATTATGAATACAGTCCGATTATAACTATATCTTGGGGGGACGAAACCAATGTAATAAAAGAACTGTATAAAAATAACAAAAAAACACCAATAAGTTAATTTTAAATGAAAATAATTACAGGAATAAATATGAAATTAAAAAATTTTATCTATTCAGAAGTTGAATTTTTTACATGGAAATGGAGTATTATCCTTTTCATAGGAACAGCTTTTCTTTCAATCGTTTGTGGTACATTTCAAATGATTGCTTATGGTGAATATGTTGTACCTGAATTATTAAAGATTGGAATATATACCTCTTTCATATTGGAAACAATTAGAATGATAAATTCTAAAATATTTACAGGACGCTGGTTAGGGTATTAATTGATTCGCATAATCCATTCTAAGTTAGAGATAGACCTCGCTCATTTCGATGATAACAATCTTGCCGAAATGAGCGAGAATCATTTTTTAACAGAACACCCTACACCCTACAACTATTCATTTTTTGAATCAAATATCACGTCTTCGCACCCATCTTCATGGTGCTTAATAATTTGAAATTCAATGTCCTCATCACATGAGAATTCATACGCTGCTTTATATTCAGGATTTTTCATCCACTCAGCATGTAATTCTGAATGTGTCTTCAACTTTTTCATGATCCCTCCATTCTATATCCATGCAAGCTGAACATTTCTTTTGTCTATCGACCATCAAACTTTCGTGCAATTGATAATTCCGTGGTTCGCTCCGCTCACGGCTTTGCAGAACGAAGGGAGGGGTCGTATTCCCTGATTCAGTCCCCCCTTTGTATCGGCGGGTTAACGGCAGATATTCCCAGAAACTACCGCGTGCCGCCTTACATGCCCTGATGGGCATCTATAAAGATTTTTTAAAGATCATCAGTAAAACCATACAAACGGTTTATTATGAACCGGAAACGCCATACCATCAGGGTTACTACCGTTTAATATCTTAGACAAAAGCTGTTTTACTTCCCGCCGTTCTGGTCTGGTCATCATTAAGTTACGATACCAAGACGGGGATTTATCGAACCATTTTTTACAACTGGGAAACTGTCTTCCTACCCGACGATAAGATTTCAATCTTCCGTTTGGAAGACGATCACGGCTCTGGTTTTTCACAGACATAAAAATATCCTCTAAGTAATTAATTACCTAGAAAATATCAAGCTGCTCATATCCGATAATATTTCTCATATCTCTCTGCCCAAAATACCCGATATGCTATTTTTATCCGGATTATAGCCAATATAAAAATACAATGACGCTATCTGCGCCGGAAAAACCTGCCTCCTCGCACCGCTGCGGGGGCGGTTTTTCCGTGCTCGATAACGTCAGATAACTTTTACCTGCAATAATACGATAATATCAGTCTTGGTATTGGCTTTTGACTTACCTGTTAAAAAGCCTTTTGGCAGGAAACTGAATCCGGTTTCGCCCTCTTCTATTTTGTTTTCAGCCAGACCACCCAAAACGATAATTTCGCCACTTTTAACAGAAACGTCTGTGACGATGTCACGCTTAATTAAAGTTGGAGATTGGTTAACGCCCGTATCTGTTTTGACAAAATTTGACAACTGCTGCTGTATTTTTAAATCAATCGCCTGACTTTTAATGGTCGGTTGGATATCGAAAATGACTCCGCTAGAACGATATTCAATCGACTGTACAGGCCGTCCATCCTGATACGTTACGTTTGACAAAACAGGTACATCAGAACCGACGCTAAAGTTTCCTTTTGAACCGGATTTGACCCGCAAAGTTGGACTACTCACCACATGAAAACGTTCATCACGGCGGAACAGTTCAACCATGGCATCAAGGCTGCCTGTATTGATCGTAATAAAATTTTCAAAATTCTGTTTCATGCCAATATTGATACCCAGCTTACCCGATAGCAATTTAGCCATCAGATTAATTCCGCTGCCCTCTTTTTCAATATTCTGGACTTCAAAAACATAACCGGTTACCACTACTTCACGCGATGGGGCATCAACTGAACTTAAAACACTCTGAACCCGTGCTATTTCTTCTTTAGTGCCATAAAAAACCAATTTATCACCGCTGGCTGCCACTTCCCCCTCTGATTTTAAAAAGCCCTGTAAATACTCTACATCCCGATGCACGGGACTATAAACGAAACTTTGTTTCATCACTTTGGGTTCAGGCGGTTTTACTTTAACAAGATAAACAACGCCCTGTTTTTCATGAACATTGATATTCATATTCTGAAAATAACGGACAATAAACTGGTTAAAATCCTGTTTATCGGTCGCATGAAAACTGATTAGACTGGTATCACTGGCAAGATTTGGATCAAGCATATAAGGCTTCTGCAAGACTTCATCATAAATAAGCCCAATTGCTTTAGGTAATGGTACGGCTTCCAGCTTAAAATCTACATTTTTAGCCTCTACTGATAACGTCAGCAACGAAAAAATAATAAATAATCCTTTTCTCATTATTGTATTCCTCCAGAATAATAGTTCACTACCTGCCCCTCAATATCGCCCTGTAAAAGCCGTCCGCTGTACTGAAATTGGCTACGCGGTTCAAGTCTTAACCGTCCCTGTTTATCTGCCAGAATCACATATGCCCGACCATCTTTAACTAACTCACCTGTAATACGCCATTTATCTGAAAGAGATACCGCTGATTTCACAGGGTTGATAACCGAATTAACAGGTAGTGCAGTTGCTGGAGATGTGGATTGGCTGACAGAAACTTCTTGTTTTTGGCTGTCAGGACTTAAATAATGACTAAAATATTTATAAAGAAAATAAAGAGAAACCAAAACCAAACTGAATATAAACACAGCAAGTGTTAAAAATCTTGTTGAAGAAAATATAGACTGACGAGCATCGGTTCTCAATTGCTTATGGTTACTCCCTTCCACAGAACTATATAATTCAAAAATCGCTTTATCGTATTTTTCCTGATAATAGGTTATCCGGTTAGATTTAGTAATTTTCGCCTGACCAAAAACATCAACCCTATAACGTCTCTTTGAACCCAACGCCACATGCCTTTTCATCTGGTACGTAGTTTCAATCCGGTTCTTAATAAAGCGCGGAATATCCGAAACAGACTGATTAATCACCACCAAATCTGACATGATACCTGTTGCTGGATCAACAAAATGACCATGCTCGGCAATAAAGGAGCGGTGATTTTTCGGGATCTCTTTCTCACTGCCCCAAACCCGCCACACTTCATCAATAACAACCAAATCCCCAGCCCGGCAAAATGTATCGCGGTTTTCCATCGAGGGCAGGAAGTCTGCCTTTAGGCACTGATTATTATCCACATATACCAGTTCACCCAGCACGTCTGCCGACAGTTTTCTATGTTTTTTCAGACAGTAGGCTTTGATTTTTTCTTCATTCAGCCCGTAGATATTTGACACAACACGACGACCTGACGCAATCGCCGGAACAATAACTGACTTAACAACCTCATAAGATTTACCCGAACGAGGCACTCCCACATAAGCCGTGATAGGCATCCTTACCTCCTATTCAACCAATAATCGGCAATCTCCGGATAATGAACCGTGTCACCATCGCAGAAATTAATAAAGGTACACCTAACGGAAATTGCAACAAATTGAGGAAATACCACATTGCATCAGGTAATGCGCTAAAAAGCTCAGATAAATTAATTGATTTTGGTAAAAACCAATTAATAACAATCGGAATGAATTCAGTTGTAACATAAAATAATGCAAAGAATAAAAAGAACTTTGCCACAATTCCTTTGAAAACAAAACTCAATCCCTCACCAAGCAATAATTTTAATAAACGACCCATGTGATTCCCTATGCACTCAGCAGTCTACATAATGCCATAAAAGACCAGACTAATACAAAAATAGATTCAAATACGCCTCGGTTCTCCTCAATTAACGGACAATGAAGATCCATTTTTCCCTGATAATTCATAAAAGGAATATTGACATCCCAGACCGGACATTGCGCATTTCTAAACGGTATCGTAAAATTCTGTAGCTCAGGAAAGAAAGATTTATAAGGTGTTAATATTTGTTCAGCCGTCGGCATATCTAAATCTGGATATTTTATATCACCCTCTTTTATATCTGCATTATCATTTTGTGAATTATCTGATTCAGTGAAATTAGAGTAAGACGGCATTACCTGAATGGGAGAGTTAGAGTTAATTTGAGCAGGTTTAAGCCATTCACTTTTTCTTAAGTTAGATAATTCAGGGTTACTGGAAATAATTTCTTGTTTAGTGATGGGATTGCTAGCGCTATAAGGAACACCCTGATAATCAGGTGATAAAGACGCTTCCATAAACATATCGTTATATAATTTCGTTAGTTCATCAACATCAATTTTCATTTCATTTAACTTATCGATGAGTTGTTCTTTGGCTTCATTAATTTTCTGTTCTGGGTTTTTAGGAACATCACTAAAATTAGAATTGGTATAAATTTTAACGTTAAATTCAAAATTACCTGAATCCCCTTTTTTATAAAAACCCTGAGATTCAAGATATGTACCCACATACCCAATTATTACATAATTCATTTGTTTGCTAATGCGTTTTACAGAGGGTGAATCCACACTACAAGACACACGACCAAGCCCACAAACCTTTGTTGAATTTGATTTCTTATACTGATGAAAATAGGACAAGGCAATATTTGACCAATCATAACCATTTATGATTTTTTCATAAAAAGTGGTATAAAACGGATATGAATTACTCGCTGAGTCCGAAATAATTATATCGCCATTCTCTGTAGTATTTATAGTAATGAAAAATGGAGTATCAGGTGATGGTTCGAAATCAGAAATATAATTTTTCCCATCAAAAGAAACATCATAACGTCCGTCTTCTCGCTTTTTTCCATTGGTTGCTACTTTAATTTCATCAGAAACAAAAGAATTTTCATTTATACTCCCAATACCATAACCGATTCCTGCCCAATTCAAAGCGCCGCCAACCGTTTTATATACTGATTTATCACTTATCTTAGATGAAATTCGTCTTAATAATGAACTTGAAATAGAACGACTGGTATTACTCACCAAAGATAAATAAACACCATCATTAGCTGCAACAGCAGCCGCTCTATTCGCTATTACTCTGGCTAAACCAACACCTATACCAGTACGAGCAAGTAAGATTGCAGGATTTGCATAAGCATAATAAAAAGGAAAAAATAATGTAATAAACATTAGAAAACACAAAACAGAATTTTTCTTTGCAGAATAAAGCATTATGGTATTTACCCTGTGATTAATAACTGTTAAATCCTTGTATTACAGCCCAAGCACATAATACCCCTGTAAAAAAACTCATTAATTCCCACATAAATACCTCTAAAAAGGGGCTAAAAGCCCCTTAAAATTAAAAGGATTTTAGCATTCCCCCAACCTTTTTAATCCCCATAATGGTAACGGAAACACCAAAAACCGTACCTGCCACAGCAAAAACACCTGTGATAATGGGCGCTATATCAATTTGTTTTAAAAGAATATCAAACCCACTTGATGATTGTTGTGCACCATCAGCCGCAAATGCACCAGAACTCAATACCAAAGAAGCCAAAACGCCTGCTTTTAAATAACCACTAGAAATAACATTTTTGATTTTCATAATATACCTATAAATTAACCATTTTTATCATACGTCCTAATCCGTAACCTAATACATAGAAGACTAAGACAAGCCCTAATCCCGCCCCCAAGATATTCATATTGAATTCTCCTAAGGGCGGACTATTTGAAATGATCGAAGATTGAAGTTTACTCACTTCTGATTTCGGTAATTTCAAATTTATGTTATTACAACTATTGTCGCTAGCACTAATATGAGACTGACAAAATTTAGTTGAAATTTCGGTATAGTCATCCATAAATAACTATTCCTGTGAAATTAATAATTCCATCTAGATATATCACAAATAGAACCAATAATTGTTGCAATAATATTTTCTTTTTGAGATGTCATAACTTTTACCCTTATTCATTATTTAAGAGACGACTTTAAAGCAGATAAATACTGAACCATTTTTATTATTTTCGACTCGAATTATTTTTGCTGTTACTTTCTGTCCTGTAAATTTATTAACTACATAGTCATACTCTCTAATAAATAATATATTCCCACACTCATATTTATTACCAGAGTGCCAATCACACCACGTTCCGCTAGTTATAGATGCATTGAATACCAATGAATCCATATTAATATTATGAGTCTTTGACATTCAATACCCCTTGATTGTTAGAATGAAATTATTTGGTGATATTTTCAATTTCAACCGTATAAAGGTTGCTAGAACAATATAAGCATACCTTTGTACTGCTATACGATTTACAACAAGAATAACAATAAAAATTAGAAACATACTTTTCACCCAAAACATGATTAATGGGGAATTTATGATTATCAATTTTAATTCTATATTGCATTTTCATTTTATTCCTAATGATGGCATCGAAAAAATCCATTTCCAGATGTCTTAAAAATAGTTATACACCTACATTTTTATTAAATGCTTCACGGTTTCCATCGGAACATAAGAAACATTCCACTGATTAAACTCAAGGCGCGGCGGATTATCACCAAATGGCTTACCCGGATATAAGCTAGATCCGGAAATTAGATATTTTCCCTCTGGTAATGGGTTTGGCTCTGACAGAGTGATAACGGTTTCTGTCATTGAGCGAGGCCCCATATGTGCAATAACACGCTGCGTGTAATAAGGAGTAATTTCGCCCGTGTTTTTATTGGTACGTGTTTTCTGTTCTACTTTCACATCAATTGCTGTAACTTCAATATAAAATGGAATTTTTTCTAAAACGGACATGTTGATACTCCTAATTTCTCATTGATGAGTGTTTGGTATATTGGGGGCAAATCTAATTTCAGGTTTAAATCAGAAATATGCTCATCACGAACTATCATGGACAGAACGGCTTGAGTATCGCCCTCAAAGAAATGAATAAGTTTTGCGATAGATTTAGAGCCTTGTTTCCTCAGCCATCTAACTTTAGATTCAATGGAATCAATAGCCTTACGACCTAAAAGAACTGGAATTGGTGCAGGTTTTGCCGGATTAATTGACGCAGCATAAGGACACAAAGCGGTATAAGTTCCTTGCGTATTTAAAAGAACCTCAATTGG
>JAIRVT010000081.1 GCA_031253755.1 Enterobacteriaceae bacterium | reverse complement strand
GCCGCAAATCAGCCAGCAGCTGCTGACAGCCCGCGCACGGGATGAACACTATAACCAGTTACAGGTCTCGTTCGAGCAGGGCGAACTGCGCTATCAGTTTTCGCAGAATGAGCAGTTTTTGCAGGGTGGGCGGTTTTCTTAGGGTGAGCGGTTTTCTTAGGGTGATAGTTAAACAAGAACGTAATTGGTTAGTAAACGGTTCATCAAGAGGACGGAGAATTCGGTATTAACTGCATAACCCCGCCCTATAATGATTTTGATTTTTATTAATAAAGTAGTGGCCGAATTAATCATTCATCAACAAAAAATAGATATTTCCATGCAACTTCAAGTTGTCAAACTGGGTCTTGCAAGGCTGTGTATTTCAAAAAACCAGTATTTCAAGACCTATGAGTGCTTATATTTCACTGTTGCGCGGGAATAAATATAAGACACACCTTGAAAATGATGGGCTGCGTTGAAAGATGATGATTAAAGATGAGGATAAAACCGAAAATTATAGGGTCATAAATCATGCGGGAATCTGGCGATAATTATGCTGACGGTCGGTATTCACTATTACAGGCACTCCCTACCGGGTATTGTTTCAGTGAATTTGAAATTGAAGAAGTGGTGGGCAGAGGGGGATTTGGCATTGTATATCGTGCCTGGGATCATCGAAAAAAACGCGCTATTGCTATCAAGGAATACCTGCCAGCAACGATAGTGACCCGCCGTAATGATCTGATCTTAAATCTCCGCCGGGCAAGTTTTCAGAAAAGGTTCAAAACCGGCCTGCACTGTTTTATGCGTGAAGCGCATATCATGGGCTGTTTTAATCACCCATGCCTGCCCCGCTTCCTGCGTTTTTGGCAGCAAAATAGCACTGCCTATATTGCAACGCCCTTTTACCACGGTGTGACATTAAAGACGCTGCATGTAAGATATCCCAAAATAATTACCCAAAACTGGCTGTGTAATATTTTGTTTCCTTTACTTGATGCCATTAATACCCTCCATCTGGCGGGTTACCTGCACTGTGATATTTCTCCGGATAATATCCTGATTCAGAATGATCAATTACCGATACTGCTTGATTTAGGATCTGTCAGGAAAACCACAAAATCCCTGACTGATGACGAAGAAATTACCGTCAGGCCAGGGTTTACGCCTTATGAACAATACGCAGCCAATAGTGAAGAAAACCGGCAGGGTCCCTGGACAGATATCTATGCTTTAGGCGCTGTACTGCATACGATGGTTGTTGGCAAACCGCCGCCAGTCAGCATTATGCGTGATATTGAAGATCATTATCACCCGTTAACCCAGCTATGCCCTGCCGGTTATTCTGCCTCATTTCTCCACGCGATTGACTGTATGCTGGCCACCGACGTGTCAGAACGGCCGCCCACTATTGCAAAATTAGTCTCAATGATAAAACCTTGTATCTTTCAGGCCAGTCATATTCCTGCATTTACAACCTTGTCATCAGATATTCTGGCTAATTGCCTCTATTCAGACAGTTCAATTTCTGACAGACAGGGCGGAACTTGAAAGGACGGCAGGATTACTCATCCTCTGATTCGGCCGTTTGTTTCTTGCCACTCAAGCCATATTCCCGCAATTTGTTCGCAATTGCGGTATGCGATACGCCGAGCCGTTTTGCCAGCTTACGCGTGCTGGGATAATGGCTGTACAGACGGGTTAATACCGAACGCTCGAAACGTTTACTGATTTCATCCAAAGACCCATCCAAAATATCTTCACTGATAAATGGGCTGTCTGTTTCCAGTTTCGGTAGCTGAATATCCTGCGGGCTTAATTTATCACCTTCAAGTTGCGTCAATGCCCGATAGATTGCATTGCGCAGTTGCCTCACATTTCCCGGCCAATCATAGCCACACAAGAAAGGAGCCAAATCCGATGAGAGTTTAGGTTTTACTATTCCCTGCTCTTCGGCAAACCGGGTCACAAAATAATCCACCAGTGGCATGATATCGGCCTGCCGCTCGCGCAAAGGCGGTAACGTCAGCGTCAATACATTGAGCCGATAGTACAGGTCTTCCCTGAATTCACCGTTCTGTACCAGCTCAAGCAAATTCTTCTGGGTCGCACAGATAATTCTGACATCCACTTTGACTTCATTATCTTCACCGACGCGGCGAAATGTTCCGTCATTAAGGAAACGCAGCAATTTGATCTGCATCTGTGGTGACATTTCACCGATTTCATCCAACAGCACCGTGCCACCATTGGCCTGTTCGAAAAAGCCCTTTTTACTTTTCTGCACGTCCTGATAGGCTTGCACGCTCGGATAGGCGCCTGCGGCATAACCAAATAATTCACTTTCAACCACATCATCCGGCATGGAAGCACAATTCAGCCCAAGAAACGGCTGTTTTCCCCTTGCACTTCTCAGATGGCAGGCTTTGGCAAATTCATCTTTCCCTGTTCCTGTATCACCAATCAACAATAACGGCGCATCCAACATCGCCATTTTACGGGCCTGTTCAATGAAATGAACCATTTTCGGGCTGACGGCAATAATATTTTCAAAAGCCTGATCATCATTCACTGTCCGTTTTTTCTGCCCTGACACAGCATTGGCAGCGGCGCGAAGCATGATGACCGCGCCCACACATTTCACTTCCTGATTTTCATCAGTCAGTTGCATGGGAATAATTTCCATCAAGTAATTTTTTCCTTTGATGGTCAGGCTTGCCGAACGCGGTTGATGGTGATCACTTTCCAACCAGCGAAGGAAATTGTAATCACTGATAAGATGGCTAATGTTTTTCTGGCTGGTTTTTTCTTGATGGTGATCGGTTTGACTGATACCAAAGAGTTGCTGGGAAGCTAAATTCGCTAAATCAACATTCCCTTTCATATCGATAGATAAAATAGGATCAGGCACAGACTCCAGTAATGTCCACATGGCTCTGTGTTTTTTTTCCGATGGCATAAAAGCGACAGTCCTGACATCCACCACACCGTTAATACGGCGAATTTCTGCCATCAACAGGCGAAAAACATTGAAATCAATTTGAGTGAAATGAAGGTAAATACGGCATTCAGGTGAGATCTCAATGCCTTTCAGGTCAATATTTCTTAAAACCAATAAATCAAGTAATTCGCGAGTTAACCCAATTCGATCCTGACAAGTCACTTCTAATCGCATTTATTCCGACCTTATTTACACTATTTGCATCATTTATACCCATCAAATTTCAAGTCGCTGCTCGCAAAGTGACGTCTTGAAAGACAACGGATATAAACTAAGTTCATCACCGCCCGAAATGTTACCTGTTACAAGGCAATAGGTGAAGCCCCTGCCAGCCTTAAAATGGCAATACTTCACTGCTATTTTGCATTTGTATTTATATTGTTATCTGCACTTTTGGGCTTCGTTGCCAGCGTACTTTTCAGCTGGCTGATAAGTTGATGGCGGAAATCCCCCAGTTTGGGTTTATCACCCTCAATCCAGGGCAGCGGACGGCACAATTCCATCGCTTTAATGCCTAACCGTGCGGTCAATAACCCGGCTCCGATACCTTGTGCTGCGCGGGCTGAAAGCCGGGCGGCAATATCCTGTGACAGCCAGTCCATGCCCACTTCCCTGACTAATTCTGATGCACCGGCAAAGGCAATATTCAGTAAAACCAGCCGGAACAGACGAATGCGGCTGAAATACCCCAATTCGATTCCGTATAATGTTGCAATCCGGTTAATCAGGCGGATATTTCGCCATGCAATAAAGGCCATATCTACCACCGCAAGCGGGCTGACGGCGATCATCAACGCAGATTCTGCCGCTGAACGGCGGATCTCTTTTTTGGCCTGCTCATCCAGAACCGGTTGCACCAGTTTGCTGTACAGCATGACGATTTCACGATCATTGTGCGTTTCATGGACCGCCGCCTGCCAGCGTTGCAAAGCTGGATGCTGCCCTAGCCCGGCCTGTTCTGCCAATGTTTCACAAAACCGACGGCCTTTACCGATACCATGGCTTTGTAACAGTGTTTTGGCGATATCGCGTTCTTCTGTCCGCTGACGCAGACGATAAAGGCGGTGCCATTCGCTGATAACACTGCCGATTCCGGTCAGCACAATCATACTGCCTGCGGCGGCGACGCCCAGCGCAATCCAATCCTGCTGCTGCCATGACTGGATTATCCACTGAATAAATTGGGCAACAACACTTACCCCCAATAACAACATGGCAGCCGAAAAAATTTTCCGCCACAGGCTGCGTTTGGGTTTTAATGCTGCATTGACTGCGCCTTCAAACTCACTTTCCTGCGCTTCAGCATCCAATTCAGGCATAACCGGGCAGAATTCATCTGCCCGTTCATCAAATTCCTTTTTCGATTTCAGCACAGGTTCCGGTGAAACGGGTAAAGCAGTATCAAAATCGACTCTTGGCCTTAAAGAAGACTGCTTTACAGAAGCCGGTGTTATGGACGATGGTCTTAAGGACGATGGTCTTAAGGACGACAGTTTTAAAGAAGATGGCTTCAAAGAGTCCGTCATGACAATTTATCTCCCAATAAAAATTCCAGCGCACTGTCCATACGGATATGCGGTAGCGGTGCATCAATATTCGTTTGCCGTGGCCGAAATGATTCAAAATTGAACCCCTGCGTTTGCCAGAAATCATGGCTGGGCAAACGTTGTGGCACTTCTCCCGGAAAAAATGTCAGCAGTTTGTCGTCTGACAGGCGGTTTCCCTTGATAGCCGGGATTTTTTCACCATCATGCGCCACGATCCCACTTTCCGTTGCCTGAACGGATGCTAAGCCGACACAATCCATACTGATCCCTTCAAACGCTGCATTCTGCCAAGCTTCCTGTACCAGCTGCTGTAGCAGGGAAACCAGATTGGCATGTTGATCCGTGGTGATATGGTCAGCTTTGCTGGCGGCAAACATCAATTTATCAATGCAAGGTGAAAATAAGCGGCGAAATAGCGTCCGTTTGCCATAATGAAAACTCTGCATCAGTTGTGTCAGCGCCAGACGCATATCATTAAAGGCATGTGGGCCATTATTCAGTGGCTGCAAGCAATCAACCAGCACGATTTGCCGATCAAAACTCAGGAAATGTTCTTTATAAAAGCCTTTTACGATGTGATTGCAATAATAGGCAAACCGCTCACGTAACATACCGATATTGCTGTGTTTATCCGCCTTTTGGAGTTGCGGCTCGCCGATGCCATCAATATCCGGCCACGGAAAAAATTGCAACGCAGGTGCGCCCGCCAAATCCCCCGGCAAGATAAAACGCCCCGGTTGAATAAAGTGCAACCCTTGCGTCTTACATTGATGCAGGTAATCCGTGTATGCCTGTGCAATGCTGGCCAGTAAATTTTCATCCACTGGCGCTAGCGGATCACACTGTTTGCACAATTCCAGCCACGGCTTGGCCCAGTCTGCCCGTTCTCCTTTCGAACTATCTTCTTTCGCTCTCTCTCCTTTCGATCTCTCTTCTTTCGATTTATTTCCTTTCAATAAACCGCTCATCTGCCGTGACCATGCCAGATAATTCTGTTCCAGCATGGGTAAATCCAATAACCATTCGCCCGGATAATCGACAATTTCCAGATACAGTGTTGAGGTTTCTTTGAGATGGCGGAATAAGGAGTTTTCTGAGCGATAACGCAGGGCAAGGCGGATTTCACTCACGCCGTTGGTCGGTATCGGCCAATCCGGTGGCGTGTTATGCAGGGCAGACATGTTTTCATCATAGGCAAAACGGGGAACGCCAAAATCCCGTTGGGGAACGCGTTTCACGCCTAATAAACGCCCGTCACGCACCGTTGAAAACAGCGGTAACCGAGCGCCGCTATGAACATGCAGAAGTTGATTGACCAAGGAAGTAATAAATGCGGTTTTGCCACTACGACTTAACCCGGTGACTGCCAGCCGCAAATGGCGATCTATTCCACGATTAACAAGTGCCGTCAGTTCGTTTTGCAATCGTTTCATGTGTCTCCCAAGTGAAACATTTCATGTTTTTTTATTTCTGCGCCTGCGATCCCTCACCTAACCCAGTGAGAGATCGCCGATTTTTGGTTGCCATCGCTTAAAGCTGACGAAAACGGCTACGGACACCGTAACTATCAGAAGTGATATAACGTTCCATCTGGCGCAAACGTTCTTCTCCTGACCTTAATTGATAGTCAACTTCATCCAGTATTTTGCGGGGCGATGGCGCTTCGTGCTCTTCTGCCTGATATCCCACCGGCGCAGTGTCCATAACAAAGGTCAGGATAATATAGGTGAGTACCGTTATACCAAATAAACCGAAGAACAGTGACAGGATTGCCATCGTGCGGATCAGCGCAACAGGAACGCCAAAATAGTGCGCTAACCCGGCACAAACACCTTTCACTACACCCTGCTCCGGTAAACGATAAAGTTTTTTGTGATGAGTATTAGACATTATGATTGCCTCCAGTTCGGATGTTCCGCATCAAGAATATCTTCCAACGTTTTAACCCGCTCCTGCATACGTCGGGCGTGTTCTGCCAGCTGTTCCAACCGCTGTATTTCATTATTCTCTAATTTTCCCCGATTCTGGTTGTTGTAATGCAGCCACAGCCAGACAGGTAAAACAAAGAGAACAAACAGAATCAGTGGGATGCCAAGAAATATATAGGCCATTACCTTTCCTTAGTGATATCCGTCGTCTTTCGAGCTGCCTCTTTGGTCGCTTGCTCTCACTCGCCCCAGCCGCCGCGATGCAACTCGAAATCCATAGGGTGTATCGTTGTGATGAATAAAATATTCCGCGCTTATTATGGCGCTTTAGTGTTCATTTTAGCCTTGAGAGCGGCAAGTTGTGCACTGATTTCATCATCGGCTTTCAGCTCTGCGAATTGCTGTTCCAGCGATTTCTTTTTCCCCAGACCCACGCTTTCTGCTTCGGCTTCCATATGATCAATCCGGCGCTCAAACTGTTCGAAACGGGCTAATGCTTCATCAATTTTACCGCTGTCCAACTGACGACGAACTTCCCGTGACGAAGCCGCGGCCTGATGACGTAAAGTCAGTGATTGCTGTCTTGCCCTTGCTTCCAGCAATTTGTTTTCCAGCTCAACCACTTCGCCTTTAATACGCTCAAGGGTTTCATCCAGAATCGACAGTTCGCGTTGCAGCATTTCAACCAATTGGCTGACCTTTTGTTTTTCGATCAGGGCGGCACGCGCTAAGTCTTCTTTATCTTTACTGAGCGCCAGTTCAGCTTTTTCCTGCCAGCCTTCGATTTGGCTTTCTCCGCTATTGATACGACGCAGAAGCTGCTTTTTCTCAGCCAGCGTCCGGGCAGATGTTGAACGTATTTCCACCAGCGTATCTTCCATTTCCTGAATCATTAAGCGGATCAATTTCTGAGGATCTTCGGCTTTATCCAGTAAAGAAGAGATGTTGGCGTTAACAATATCAGCAAAACGAGAAAAAATACCCATAGTCATAAACCTCTTTGATTAGAATGTATGTTGGCTGCAACGTAAATATAAAATACAGGGTAAGGCACTCAGTTAAATACAAGATATGTGCCAATTTTTTATTTATGGTTATCGTATTGAAATATATAGAAAATGATTTTACTTTGGTTTTTTTACACCATTTTGATAGTGTAAAATTAACCAATAATTGGTGAAAAATACGACTTGTTAATGGAAAAATCATGAATCAATTCACTGATAACTTATTAGGGGAAGCAAACAATTTTCTGGAAATTCTGGAACAAGCTTCTGCATTGGCGAAATTGAATAAGCCTGTTTTGATTTTAGGGGAACGAGGAACCGGTAAGGAGCTGATTGCCCACCGTTTACACTATCTTTCGCCCCGTTGGCAAGGCCCTTTTGTTTCACTGAATTGTGCGGCTCTTAACGAAAATCTGCTTGATTCAGAGCTTTTCGGCCACGAAGCCGGGGCATTTACCGGCGCCCGTGCAAAACATCTGGGCCGTTTTGAACGGGCTGATGGCGGAACGCTGTTTCTTGACGAACTGGCTACTGCGCCCATGCAAGTGCAGGAAAAATTATTGAGAGTTATCGAATATGGCTATCTTGAACGCGTTGGGGGCAAACAATCTTTACAAGTCGATGTCCGGCTGATTTGTGCCACGAATGAAGATCTGCCCGCGATGGCGGCGGCTGGGAAATTCAGGGCAGATCTGCTCGACAGGCTGGCATTTGATGTCATTCAGATCCCGCCATTGCGCCACAGGCAGCAGGATATCATGTTACTTGCTCAACACTTTGCCATCCAGATGTGTCAGGAGCTGAATCTCCCTTTCTTTCCGGGATTTACTGAGCAAGCGGAGCAACAGTTACTGGCTTATCATTGGCCCGGTAATGTCCGTGAGTTAAAAAATGTTATCGAACGTTCTATTTACCGTCATGGAAACGATCATCATGGGAACAGTCAAAACGAATTAAACACGGTCATTATTAACCCCTTTTCAGCCCCATCCGTATTTTCAGTACCGCCAACGCCTTCAGTGCCTTCAACATCCACTGATACTGTCACCAGTACCGATATCGCCAATGATGATTTTCTTCCCGCCTTACCTCTCGATTTAAGGCAATGGCAAAATGACTGTGAAAAACAATTAATTATGAAAGCTATAACAGAAAGTCAATTCAATCAGAAAAAAGCGGCAGCAAAATTGAATCTGACATATCATCAGCTACGTGGATTGCTCAAAAAACATCAAATCAATAGCCATGTTATGGACTAAAAATGCCGGGATACAGGAAAGTGCGTATAAAAAAATAGCCAGCACCTAAGCTGGCTAGTAAAAAAATACTGGAAGCAATGTGAGCAATGTCATGCTGATGAGATAGCTAAATAACCGGCTGGGGTCATGCCATACGCCTCAACAGAACGATGAGAATGATAATGCTTCTCAATTATAATTGCAAGGCGATTTATTGAGAATTTTTCTCAGTATCGTGATCTGCCCGTTGTTTTTGAGCAAAAAGGATGAATTAAGTTACAATAGCCGGACTTTTTTCCAGGATTGATGTTTTATATGCGCTATTTGATTTACTGGATCATATTCTTATTTTCAGCGTCCACGCTGGCTACTGAAGAAACGACGTCAGAAACAGCTACGGTGGCCAATGCCGCTCATGGGAATCCATCGGAAGATATCCCCTATATCCCGACAGCCTTAAAACAAAGCGGCTTTATTTATTGTGTCAACGGCAGTCTGGATACCTTTAATCCCCAGATAGCCACTAACGACCTGACCGTCGATACACTGGCAGCCCAACTTTATGATCGCCTGCTGGGCGTTGATCCTCAAGGTTCTACTTTGATACCAGAGCTGGCTTCACGATGGGAAATGCTGGATGACGGCACGACATACCGCTTTTACCTGCGCCATAATGTTGCGTTTCAGTCAACGGCCTGGTTTACGCCGACCCGGACGATGAATGCGGATGATGTCATTTTCAGTTTTCGCCGCCTGTTCGATAAAACCCACTATTATCACAATATCAACAATGGGAATTATCCCTATTTTGATAGCTTACGGCTCAACGATGTCGTTCAGGAAATCCGAAAAATTGATCAATATACCGTTGAGTTTCGCCTGAACGGGCCGGATGCTTCCTTTCTCTGGCATCTGGCGACCTATTATGCGCCTGTCTTGTCCGCAGAATATGGGCAACAGTTGTTTGACAAACACCAACAAGACCAAATTGACAAGGCACCTGTGGGAACCGGTCCGTTTATGCTGAAAAATTATCAGACCGGGCAATTTGTCCGCCTTGTCCGAAATGATAATTATTGGAAACGTAAACCAATAATGGAGCAAGTGGTGGTGGATATCGGTGCTGGCAGCACAGGCAGAAGCTCCAAACTGCTCACCGGTGAGTGTGATGTATTGGCTTATCCGGCGGCCGATCAGTGGGAAAGGCTGAAAAATAATCCTGACCTGCGCCAGAAATCACAACCGGGCATGAACATTGCCTATCTTGCTCTAAATACCAGCAAGCCACCATTAGATAAGCTGGAAGTGCGTCAGGCCATTGCCTATGCCATTGACAACAAACGGCTGATGAAAACTATCTACTACAACACAGCTGAAACGGCTTCATCCATGTTGCCCAAAGCGTCGTGGGCTCATGATGATCAGATAAAAATCACCGAATATAACCCTAAAAAAGCCCGTAATATCCTCAATAAGTTGGGGTTAAATGGGCTGGAATTGACATTATGGGTGCCGACCGCTTCGCAGGTCTATAACCCAAGTCCATTGAAAATGGCAGAGTTGATTCAGGCAGATTTAGCCTTTGTTGGTATTAATATGTCTATCCATGCCATCAAAGGCCGTTTTCAGGAAAGCCAATTAATGGATAAAACCCATGATATGACGCTAACGGGCTGGTCTACTGACAGCAACGATCCTGATAGTTTTTTCGAGCCACTTTTTAGTTGTGCCGCGATAAAATCAAAAACCAATCTGAGCCATTGGTGTAATCAGGATTTTGAAAATGAAATCAGTCAGGCATTGTTGGAGCAACAGCGCGAATCTCGCCTCAAAAATTATGCCATTGCCCAACAAATCCTCGCCGAGCAACTCCCTGCCTTGCCATTGGCCTATTCAAAACGGGTGCTGATATATCGCAATGACATCAAAAAATTAGGCCTGAGTTCGTTTGGTAACAGTTCCTTTGAAAATGTTTACCGAATGCAGGATGCCAATAAGCTCGCTGAAGATGAAAAAGGAAGCCAATGATTATTTATATTTTGCGGCGATTGCTATTGCTGGTTGTGACACTGTTTTTCCTCTCATTAATCAGCTTTAGCCTGATATATTTTACTGCCAAGCACCCTTTGGGTGATAAATCAGTCATTGGCGCCTATTTCTCCTATATTCATAATCTGTTACAGGGAGATTTTGGCATTTCCAGCATCAATGATGAGAAAATTATTGAACAAATTCACAACTTTTTCCCGGTAACCCTCGAGCTGTGTCTGCTCTCATTTACGTTGGCGTTATTAATTGGCATTCCTTTAGGCGTGGTCGCGGGTGTATGGCGCAATAAGAAAGCGGATAAAATAATCAGCACGCTGGCCCTGTTTGGTTTCTCTGTTCCTGTCTTTTGGCTGGCTTTATTACTCACCCTGTTATTCTCGCTCTACTTAGGCTGGTTACCGATATCAGGGCGAATTAATTTACTGTATCAGGTGAAACCCATTACAGGCTCGGCACTGATTGATGTCTGGTTATCAAACGACCCCGATAGCCATGAAAGACTCGTCAATGTCATCCTGCACATGATATTGCCGGTGATTACGCTGTCTATCGCGCCGATGACTGACGTCATTCGTTTAATGCGCAATAGCGCGGAAGAAGTTGCAGCATCAAACTATATCAAATCGGCAACAACGCGGGGCTTATCAAAACTGACCATTATCCGCCGCCATTTGCTGCATAACGCACTGCCTCCCATTATTCCCCAATTAGGATTACAATTCTCCACCATGCTGACACTCGCCATGGTCACAGAGCAGGCATTCAATTTGCCGGGATTGGGGCTCTGGCTTATTAATGCAGTATATCAGCAGGATTATGCTGCTATTTCTGCGGGCGTGTTGGTGATAGGAACTTTAGTTATTGTTGTTAATGTGCTGACCCATATTATTGGTGCGATGGCGAATCCTTTAAAACGCACCTTTTAAAACATAAGGAATGGTATGCCCCTAGATAATTTTTACCGTGAAAAAAAGATGCCTTCGCCTCTGAAAGTTATCTGGCGTTTTTTCCGTGCTGATGCTTTAGCCATGACAGGTTTTTATGGTGTCCTGATTTTAATTGCATTAAGCCTTTTAGGTAGCCATATTGCTCCCTATGATTTTAATCAGCAGTTATACGTTCCCTTGTCGCCGCCGTCTTGGTCACACGCGGGGAGTGTCAATTACTTTCTTGGGACGGATGATCTTGGGCGGGATATTTTCAGCCGATTACTGATTGGCACTTCTTCTACATTCGGTTCTGCATTGGTTGTGACCGCCGCTGCCGCCGTGGTTGGTTTGTTCATTGGCAGTCTTGCCGGGATCACACATGGGTTAAAATCTGCGGTCCTGAATCATTTTCTTGATATTTTGCTGTTTATTCCGTCATTGCTATTAGCCATTATTGTCGTTGCTTTTGCCGGAGCCAGCCTAAAACATGCTATGTTCGCCATCTGGCTGGCATTGTTGCCACGGATTGTGCGTACCGTCTACACCGCAGTACATGATGAATTGAACAAAGAATATATCGTTTCCACCCGTCTGGATGGTGCTTCGAGTTATCATATTCTGCGCTATGCTATTTTCCCCAATATCACTGCGGTGGTAGTCAGTGAGCTAACCCGCGCTTTCTCTATTGCTATCCTTGACATCGCTGCTTTGGGGTTTCTCAATCTCGGCGCGCAGCTGCCATCACCTGAATGGGGTGCGATGCTCAGGGGTTCTCTGGAGTTACTCTATACGGCTCCGTGGACAGTGATGTTACCCGGTGCTGCGATTATGCTCAGTGTTCTGCTGGTGAATCTGCTGGGTGATGGGCTACACCGTGCTATCCGCGCGATTAATGCAGGATCCGAATAATGCCGTTGCTTGATATTCGTAACCTTACCATTGAATTTATGACCGCTGAAGGCCCGGTTAAGGCGGTTGATCGGATGAGCATTTCGTTGACAGAAGGCGAAATTCTCGGTCTGGCAGGTGAATCTGGCTCTGGTAAGAGTTTGATCGCCAAAGCCATATGTGGAGTCACAAAAGATAACCTGACTGTCACCGCTGATCGTTTCCGGTTCAATGATATCGATTTATTAAAACTGACACCAAGGCAGCGCCGTAAGGTCATCGGGCATAATATTTCGATGATATTTCAGGAACCACAATCGTGTCTTGATCCATCGGAAAGTATTGGCAAACAGCTTATTCAGTCAATTCCCGGCTGGACGTTCAAAGGCCGTTGGTGGCAGCGTCTTAACTGGCGAAAACGCCGGGCGATTGAATTACTCCACCGGGTTGGCATCAAGGATCACCGCGACATCATGCACTCTTATCCTTATGAGTTAACGGATGGGGAATGTCAGAAAGTGATGATTGCCATTGCGCTCGCCAATCAGCCAAGGCTGCTGATTGCCGATGAACCCACTAACGCAATGGAATCAACAACACAGGCGCAAATATTCCGGTTACTGTCGAGCCTGAATCAGAACAACAACATGACTATTTTGTTGATTAGCCATGATTTGCAAATGATGAGTAAATTGGCGAAGCGTATCAATGTGTTATATTGCGGCCAAACGGTAGAAGATGCGACGCCGGACGAACTGCTGGTGAAGCCCCGCCATCCTTATACTCAAGCCTTGATTCGTTCTATCCCTGACTTTTGCAGTTCACTGCCTCATAAAAGCCGCCTGAATACTTTACCCGGTGTCATTCCTTCGCTGGAGCGTCTGCCCATTGGATGCCGTCTGGGGCCTCGTTGCCCGTACGCCCAGAAGACCTGCATCAAAGCACCACGGTTATCGGGAACGAAAAACCATACTTTCGCTTGCCACTTCCCCTTGAATCTGGAGGAATAATCCGTGGTCGAAACATTATTGGAAGTTAAAAACCTGACGAAAACATTCCGCTACCGTACCGGATTGTTCCGCCGTCAGCATCTTGATGCCGTCAAGCCCGTTAGTTTTACGTTGCAACCCAGAAAAACGCTGGCGATTATTGGTGAAAATGGCTCAGGAAAATCTACGCTGGCCAGAATGCTATCCGGTGTTATCGAACCGACATCAGGTGAGATCCTGATCAATAATCAGAAACTGGTTTATGGCGATTACGGTTATCGCAGCCAGCGCATTCGTATGATTTTTCAGGATCCCAGTGCGTCATTGAACCCCGGTCAACGTATTGGTCAGATTCTGGAAATGCCACTGATCCTGAACCAAACTCTTTCGGCTTCAAAGCGGGAACTGCGCATTAACCAGACATTGCGTCAAGTTGGTCTGCTCCCTGACCACGCCAATTATTACCCGCATATGCTGGCTTCCGGTCAGAAACAGCGAGTTGCACTGGCAAGAGCACTCATATTACAGCCGCAGATTATCGTTGCCGATGAAGCGCTGGCATCGCTTGATATGTCCATTCGATCCCAAATTATTAATCTGATGCTGGAATTACAGGAAAAGCATGGTATTGCTTATATCTATGTCACCCAACATCTCGGTATGATGAAGCACATCAGCGATCAGGTGTTGGTGATGCATCAGGGGCAAGTCGTGGAGCGCGGCAATACTGCTGAAGTATTGGCTTCTCCATTACACGATATTACTCGCAAGCTGATAGCCAGCCATTTCGGTGAGCCGTTGTCCGCTGAAGCATGGCGGCAAGATATCAATTAATATTTCATTAGGCCGATTTTTATCACTGATCGGAACGGTTAATAAGCGGGAAGGCTTGAATTTTCCCGCAACCGTTGGTATTACGGTGAATTTATTCACTTTTGTATATGTATATTTTAGTGCATTTAAGGGCGTTTTAGGCTATTTTTGGATTATCAGCACCCCAAGCAGCACCCCAAAATTGATATGGGAATCTGGATAGGAGAATATGAAAAATGGCCTACTATAGTATAGAAAAACGCCCTCGTGCAGATGGCACAGTTCGTTACCGCTGTACCGTTGGTGTCAAATCTAACGGTAAGTATATATATAGGGAAAACCGCACATTCGGAAAACAAGCCCATGCGAAAACATGGGGTACTATGAGAGTGGCTGAATTAGAGCAAAATGGGATCCCTACACAGAATGATACCGAAAATTTTACGGTTGGTACCCTACTGCATAAATATATCAATGATCCAAATCTAGGAGGAAAAGCGGGAAGGGCTAAGAAATGTGTATTGGGTATGCTTCTAGGCAGTGAATTAGCGAAATTAACGCTTTCTGAGTTATCAGTTAGCCATGTTATAGAGTACTGCAAACAAAGACGCTCTACAGGTGTTACCCCTTCTACCATTAGTCATGACATTAGTTACCTATCGTCTGTCTTAAAATCAGCTAAACCAGTTTATAACATAGACTATACATTAAACCCCGCTCATGAAGCTCGTTCTATGCTGACTCAAATGGAGTTAATCGGCAAATCCCAACGCCGCAGCAGAAGACCCACAGGAGAGGAGATTGATAAACTCATTGAGGGATTGCGTAAACGCAGTTGTCATCGGGATGGAAAAATTCCCTATGAAGACATTTTAAATTTCTCAATATTAAGCTGTATGCGTATCGGTGAAGTCTGCAAAATAAGGTGGGATGATATAGACGAAAAACAAAGATCTGTCATTGTAAGAGACAGAAAAGACCCTAGAAAAAAGGTCGGAAATCACATGTCTGTTCCGTTATTAGGAGAGGCATGGGTAATAGTTCAACGACAACCAAAAATAAGCGAACTCATATTTCCTTACAACTCTAGGAGCATATCGGACGGATTTCAAAAGGTTCGTAACGCTTTAGACATTGAAGATCTCCACTATCACGACCTACGAAGAGAGGGCGCTAGCCGTTTATTTGAAGCTGGTTTTTCCATTGAAGAAGTGGCTCAGGTTACAGGGCATCGCTCTCTGAATGTGTTGTGGCAGGTATATACCGAACTGTATCCGCAATCATTGCATGACAAATTTAATAAGCTTATGGAACAGAAAGTCGAGTAATCCTCAAAGGGCGGATTTACGCCCTTTTATATCCTAATATTCCCCGATCTCAAATCGTAAAAATCAGCCATCCAATCACCCATAGAGAAAATCACCACGGTTGATTTATGAGCTGGACAAAATGACTTAACCCGTTGTTTTTGGTTCTCTATTTTGAGTGCAAGGGTAATTTTTCATCCCTCTGTTTGAAACAGGAACGATGCTGGTTAAAAGGGGAGAATTATCCCATTTAGGTAACTGGT
>JAIRVT010000068.1 GCA_031253755.1 Enterobacteriaceae bacterium | reverse complement strand
AAAATAAATAAAATAAGCAAAACACAGCATGGTGGCTTTATTCTGCTTATTTATAATAAATTTTAGTTTTTCTCTTTTTTATTACGGGCCATCCATAATGAGAGGGCTTTTAATGAATCGGGGGTGAATTCGTCACAGCGGGCGGTGATTTCTTCCGGGGATAACCAGTAAACCGCAGACACCTCTTCTTCCTGTAAGGCAAATGGGCCGTGGCTGACGCAGCTGAATAATCCGCCCCATGTCCGGCAACTCGTTTCTTCATAATAAAAAAGCCCGTGTTCCGCAAAAGGAACGCCGGCTATTCCCAACTCCTCTTCCGCTTCACGACGGGCAGATTCAAGCATGTTTTCTCCCATGATGACAACACCACCCGCTGTGGCATCCAGTTTGCCGGGATAAAAGTCTTTTATCTCCGTGCGCTGCTGAACCAGAATTTTTCCCATGCCATCGTGGACGACAATGTAGGTCGCACGATGGCGCAAGTTTTGGCTGCGCATCTGTTGCCGGGTTGCTTGTGCGATGACTTCATTCTCTTCATTGACGATATCAACCCACTCAATATTTATCGATTTTCCTTGAGCCATCTCAACACCTTTGTTATGCCACTTATAACTTTCCAAAATGATAGGAGTATTCCTTATCCCGCGCGGTGCGCGGAATAAGGAAAAATAACGACTGATACTCTCACAGAATAAGGAACCGTGTGCATTCTACAGATAAACAAATTTAGTGGTAATGGAATTCATCGCGCAATGCGAATTCATATGATTAAGTGCAACGCAGCGCATTTCGCCGACGCTATTTGTCTCCAGAGAACAGTTTGAGGATGCTGGACATATCCTGATTACCCAGCCCTGATTTTTCTGCCATGCTGAACAGTGATAATGCAGCAGAGCCCAGCGGAGAAGGCGCATTGGCTTTCATTGCCACCTGTTGCGCCAGTGATAAGTCTTTCAGCATCAGGCTGTTGGCAAACCCCGGACGATAGTCGTTGTTGGCCGGGGACGATTCCACTAAGCCCGGCACCGGGCAGTTTTTTTCCAGCGCCCAGTTTGCTCCGCTGGAGCGGGAGACTATGGTGTGGAAGATGTGTGCATCCACGCCCAGTTTGTTAATCAGGTTGAATGCTTCGCCCGTTGCCGCCATGCAGACACCCAGCAGCATGTTGTTGACCAGTTTAACCGCCAGCCCCGAACCGTTTTTACCGACGTAAAACAGGTTCTTGCCCATCATCTCCAGCACGGGTTTGGCTTTGTTATAGGTTTCCGGGTCAGCGCCGACCATAAACGATAGCGTACCGTCTTTTGCGCCTTTTTCGCCGCCCGAAACCGGAGCATCCATAAAATCCAAACCCTGAAGCCGTGCCTGTTCTGCCAGCCTGACGGAGGTTTCAATATCAATCGTTGAACTATCAATCAGCAAAGTGCCGGGTCTGGCGTTGGCAAAAATGCTATTGTTGCCGTTGTGTTCTCCTTTGCTGTTGCCGTTCATCACAGCGTCAACGTGTTCCCCCTTCGGAAGCATGGTAATGATAACGCCACAGGTGCGGGCGATTTCGGCTACTGAGTCAGCGGTAACGCCGCCGAGCTGTCTGAACGCCGTCAGCGCGGGCTGGCTGACATCAAACCCGATAACGCGTGTTCCTGTAGATTTGACCAGATTGTGGGCCATGTGCAGCCCCATGTGTCCAAGACCGATAAAACCAATATTGCTCATTGTTTCTCCCGTTCTTTAGGTGTTCAGAAAATCAAGGCAGTTTAAGATAGGTCGGATTTTTATATCATATACAATATATAAACATTTTTTTATACGAGAAAGTTGTTAGCCGATCACATATAGCAGGATATTTCGCTGTCATGTGTGCCATCTCTTGATATAGTCATTGACACCTGTGGATTTTAAGGAGGTGATTATGCGTATTCTTATTACGGGGGGAACTGGGCTGATAGGGAGTAAACTCATCTATCAATTGCTTTCATACTCCCATTCCGTCACCATTTTGAGCCGTTCTCCACAAAAAGTTTATTCCCTATTCAGCGATA
The DNA here is from genome assembly GCA_031253755.1 of Enterobacteriaceae bacterium. Lineage (GTDB taxonomy): Bacteria > Pseudomonadota > Gammaproteobacteria > Enterobacterales > Enterobacteriaceae > Xenorhabdus. The sequence continues at coordinate 10,700 of JAIRVT010000068.1, read as the reverse complement.
ACGTGGAGTGCTGGACAACGTTGAATGACCAGAGCAATTTGGATGATTTTGACGCTGTTATCAATCTCGCCGGTGAGTCTATTATCGATAAACGCTGGACTGTCAAACAGAAAGAGATACTTTGTCAGAGCCGCTGGCAATTGACTGAAAAGCTCAGTGCGTTAATTAAAGCCAGTGAGTCTCCTCCTGCTGTTTTTATTTCAGGCTCTGCGGTGGGATATTACGGTGATCAGGGGCAGGCGGTTGTCGCAGAATATGACCATCCTCATGAGGAGTTTACTCATCAGCTCTGCAAACGCTGGGAAGAGCTGGCATTGCAGGCTAAAAGTGAACAAACACGCGTCTGCCTGCTACGAACGGGTCTTGTTTTGTCCAGCGAGGGAGGTGTGTTGGGTAAAATGCTGCCGCTGTTTCGTCTGGGATTAGGCGGTGCAATCGGTACGGGTAAGCAGTATATGCCGTGGATTCATATTGATGATATGGTCAGTGGGATCTGTTTTTTGCTGCTTTCCGCTGAGCTGGATGGCCCTTTCAATATGGTCGCGCCCTATCCTGTCCACAATGATCAATTCAGTTCAATATTGGCCCATGTGCTGCATCGCCCTGCGCTTGTCCGTATGCCCGCGTTGGTATTAAAAGCGATCATGGGTGAGGCAGCTGCGCTGGTTTTAGGCGGGCAGCAGGCCATTCCTAAACGGCTGGAAGAAGCCGGATTCGGCTTCCGCTATTTTGAACTAGAGGAAGCGCTGAAAAGTTTATTGTTGGAAACCGTTAAGCAACATTAAAGCGGCACGGTTTTATTTAAAGCATGGCTGTTTCTAAAGCATGGCTGTTTTTAAAGCATGATCGTTTTAGCGCCCTGCCAACGAATGAATAAGTCCTGCGGCAGTTCGATATCAAACTGATCAAGTACACGGTTAACGGTCTGGTCGATCAGATCCTGAATGCTCTCAGGGCGGTGATAAAATGCAGGGACTGGCGGCATTATCACTGCCCCCAGTTCCGCCGCCTGCGTCATTAACCTTAAGTGCCCTAAATGCAGCGGTGTTTCTCTGACCCCCAGCACCAGCCTGCGCCGCTCTTTCAGAACGACATCGGCAGCACGGGTGATTAGGCTGTCGGTGTAACTGTGGACAATGCCCGATAATGTTTTGATGGAGCAGGGTAAGATAACCATCCCTGCGGTTTTGAATGACCCTGACGAGACAGAAGCCGCGATATCACGGTTATCGTGTACCACATCGGCAAGCGCCTGAATATCCCGTAAGCTATAGTCCGTTTCCAGCGCTAAGGTTTGCCGGGCTGATTGACTGATCACCAGATGAGTTTCAATATCCTCCAGCGGCTGTAAGACCTGCAATAAACGGATACCGTAAATGGCGCCGCTGGCGCCGGTTAAACCAATGATCAGTTTTTTCATAGTTTTTTATATCTATATACGTCGTTGTCTTTCAACCTGAACTCCATAGAGTATACGCAGCTTATCCTTCATTATAGATTTCCAGCCCTTCGATTTCGCTCTTGCCGAACAATTTCGTGGCGTCATCTTGGCGCAGGTTTTCCAGATAATCGAGATAAGTTTGATCAATGTCGCGCGTGACATAGATGCCATCAAAAACGGAACATTCAAATTTTTCGATATCCGGGTTTTCTTCCCGCACGGCATCAACCAGATCGGTCAGGTTTTGGTAGATCAGTGCATCCGCGCCGATAAGCTGGCAAATTTCGTTAATTTCCCGCCCATGAGCAATCAGTTCATTGGCGTTCGGCATGTCGATGCCATACACATTCGGGAAGCGGACTTCAGGCGCCGCCGAAGCAAAGTAGACTTTTTTTGCACCGGCTTCACGGGCGAGTTCCACAATTTGTTCCGACGTTGTGCCACGCACAATGGAATCATCCACCAGCAAGACATTTTTGCCCCGGAATTCAGCACGGTTGGCATTCAGTTTACGCCGCACGGATTTTTTGCGCTCCTGCTGCCCGGGCATAATAAAGGTGCGTCCGACATAACGGTTTTTGACAAAACCCTGACGGTACGGTTTATCCAGAATCCGGGCAATTTCCAGCGCGATATCACAAGAGGTTTCCGGCACCGGGATTACCACATCGATGTGTAAGTCTTCCCACTCGCGGGCAATTTTTTCCCCCAGTTTCCGCCCCATCCGCAGCCGGGCGTTATAGACGGAGATTTTATCAATGAAGGAATCAGGGCGAGCCAGATAGACAAATTCGAACAAACACGGCGTTAATGTGGGGTTTTCTGCACACTGGCGGGTAAATAACTGCCCTTGTTCAGTGATGTAAATCGCTTCGCCGGAAGCCACATCCCGCAGAAATTCGAAACCTAAGGTATCGAGTGCCACACTTTCCGATGCCACCATGTATTCGTTGCGGCCATCTTCCAGTGTGCGTTTCCCCAGAACCAACGGACGGATGCCGTGCGGATCACGAAAGGCTACCAGACCGTGACCGATAATCATGGCAACACAGGCATAGGCGCCACGGATTTTCCGGTGCATGGCTGCGACTGCCGCGAAAATATTGTCCGGCTCTAAGGGAAAATGGGGAAATTGGGTGAGTTCGTTAGCGAAAATATTGAGCAGAATTTCAGAATCAGAGGTGGTGTTAACATGGCGGCGGGCATTTTCAAACAGTGTTTTTTTCAATTCATGTGCGTTGGTCAGATTGCCGTTATGAGCCAATGTGATACCGAAAGGGGAATTCACATAAAAAGGTTGCGCTTCCGACGCACTGGAACTTCCCGCTGTCGGGTAACGGACATGCCCGATCCCGATAGTTCCCTGTAAACGTAACATGTGACGTGTTTCAAACACATCTTTGACCAACCCATTAGCCTTGCGTAAACGAAATTCATTGTGACCATTGATTGTCGCAATGCCAGCAGCATCTTGCCCACGATGCTGAAGCACCGTCAAAGCATCATAAATCGATTGGTTAACCGATGTAAAACCAACGATACCAACAATACCGCACATGTAGTCTTTCCTCATCAGTCAGGCGGAGAGGATTATTTCTCCGGTAGGAAACTCGACGCATTTTGCAGGTAGTCAAAAAACCACCTGATAATTTGGCTGAACTGAGGGATCAGTTGTGACTGTTGCCAGTCAGCGCTTTTGGGCAGCGGCGTAAAAGAATCCGCCAGAAACAAAATGGCAGACACAATCAGCACACCACGCAATGCACCGAAACAAATCCCCAGAACCCGATCAGTACCTGATAAGCCTGTGCGTTGAACAAGTGAACCAATGACATAGTTCACTACGGCGCCAACAATCAATGTTGCAATAAATAAAATCGCAATCGCGATGCCATTGCGCACCATTTCATCTTCAAGACGGCTGAAATAAACCGCCAGATAAGTATAGAAGTGGCTCGCAACAAAGAAAGCGCATCCCCAGCTCACCAGAGAGAGCGCTTCCCGCACAAAACCGCGAATCAGGCTAACCAGTGCAGAGAAGCCAATAATGGCAATAATTGTATAATCAATCCAAACCATATTTTAATCCAAAACAGACTCCCGACACTCAGGTCGGGCGCATTTTAACAGAAAACGAAAACGTTTGCGTAGCAGATTTCTTATTCGGTAAAAAGAATCATGGTGCATCGTTTTTTATGGAACATCGTTTTTTATGGAGCATAGTTTTTTATGGAACATAGTTTTTGATTTGTCCCTGCAAGCCTGTCAGCTGGTTTAATTCAGGCAAAATAGCAGCCAAACGCGGTTTTGAAGCGTTAGGTCCGACATAAATTCGAGTCAGCTGACCTTGGGCGGGCGTTGCAGGCACGGTATAAACCTGATGCCCGGACAGGCGCAGCCGGGCGACGATTTCATTCACTTTGTCGGCATTTTTCAATGCACCAAGCTGAACGACATAGGCGACTCCCTGCGGCGCTTGCCCTGATTCTTTAGGCTTCGCTTCCTCTTTCGGTTTCGCTTCCTCTTTTGATTTCACTTCTGCTTTGGGTTTCTCTGCCGGCTGATTGCCTGTGCCATTTTCAGTTTTCACCTGCGGTTTAGTTTCTTCCTGTTGTGTGGCGCTTTGCGGGCGGCTGTTGATGGTCACTGGAGGCGGCGCTGGCGGCGTCGGTTCAGATTCCGGCAGTGATAAACCCGGCTGTGCATCGGTATCAGGCTCCGGCTCCGGGGACTGCATGGCTTCCGCTGCGCCTTCCGGTGGCGTTGACGGCATGTTTTGCGGCAGTGGTGAAATCGGCTCAATCGCCTCTTCATCACCGGGCTTAGGGACTAATGGAATAGAAGCGAATTTATCTTCATTGTATTTCTTATCGCCGTCGAGCAGCGCTGGCAGCACGATGATACTCAGTGCGACCAGAACGACCGTACCCACCAGCCGATTTTGAAATTTACTTGCCACGTTCCTTCATCTCCTCCAATGACTCCATAACATGAGCAACGGTATGGAAAGAACCACAGACTACAATGATATCCTGTTCGGATGCCTCAGCCAGCGCCTGCTGCCATGCCTGCTCAACGTCCGCGAATGTCCGGGCGTCAGGCAGCTGTTCAGCCAGTAAATGCGCTTCGGCACCCCGCAGTTCATGCAGTGATGCACAATACCATTCGTCAATTTGCCCTGACAGGCAAGCCAGTGTTCCCGCGATATCTTTGTCTTTCAGCATCCCGATAACCGCGCGTATTTTACCATCGCCCGAACGGGGCAATTCGCGCAGTTTTTGTGACAAATAAGCCGCGGCATGAGGGTTGTGCGCGACATCCAGAATGACCAGCGGTTTTTCTCCGGCAATCTGAAAACGCCCCGGCAGCTGGGCACGGCTCAAGCCTTCGCGAATAGCGCGTTCATCAATTGCCTGACTGACTTTATCATCCGAGTGCAATAAACAGTTGATCACACCCAGTGCGGTTGCGGCATTCGCCAGTGGCAGATTCGGGATCGGCAGCGCATCAAGCTGACGGGAGACGGTTTTCGAGGATACGGTTTGCGCGAAGACGCTTTTCCAGCACCAGCTCTCTTTATCTTGCGAGAAATCCCAATCCGCACCGCGACGGAATAGTTTCGCACCCAGTTCATCCGCTACTTGTGCAATGGAGTGCGGCATATCCGGTTCACCGACGACGGCAAAATGGCCACGGCGGAAGATACCGGCTTTTTCCCGCCCGATATCTTCACGATCCGAACCCAGCCAATCGGTGTGATCCAGCGCAATGCTGGTGATGGCCGCAACATCGGCATCGACAATATTGGTGGCATCCAGACGCCCGCCCAGACCGACTTCGAGGATCACTATGTCAAGGTCAGCTTCTTTGAAAAGCTGCAAGGCGGCTAATGTGCCGTATTCAAAGTAGGTCAGGGTGATATCGCCGCGCTGAGCTTCAATTCCGGCAAAGACCCGGCAGAAATCCTGCTCTGATAATTCGTTACCCTGTATCCGAACCCGTTCGGTATAGCGCACCAAATGCGGTGAGCTATACACGCCGACTTTCAGGCCGGCAGCCAGAAAAATGGATTCAAGGGTATGACAGGTTGTGCCTTTACCGTTAGTGCCGGATACCGTGATGACTTTGGGTGCCGGATGCAGTAAATCCAACTGTTCTGCCAGTGTGCCGATACGCTCAAGCCCCATATCGATGGCTTTCGCATGTAAGTTCCCAAGATAGGAAAGCCACGTCATCAGTGATGACGTGGCCTGAGGAATTTGTAAGGTATCAGGCATCTTCTTTATTAGGGTTGATGTTTAGGTCAACTTCGACGTCAGCAGGTTCGGCAACAATTTCTGTTACCTCTTTTTTCGCGTCGGGATGAGGCTGGCGAGTCAGCATGGCAAGCAGGCCGGCGACCCGTTCACGTATTTCCGGGCGGCGTACGATCATGTCAATCGCGCCTTTTTCCAGCAGAAATTCACTGCGCTGGAAACCTGCCGGCAATTTTTCACGCACGGTCTGTTCAATCACCCGTGGACCGGCAAAACCAATCAGCGCCTTCGGTTCGGCAATATTGATGTCGCCCAACATGCCAAAACTGGCTGTCACACCGCCCATCGTCGGGTTGGTCAGAACGCAGATATAAGGCAAGCCACGATCCTGCATTTTGGCAAGCGCGGCGCTGGTTTTTGCCATCTGCATCAGTGACATCAGGCCTTCCTGCATACGTGCACCGCCACTGGCGGTAAAGCAGATAAGTGGACAGTTATCTTCCAGAGCCTGTTCAACAGCACGGACAAAACGGGCACCGACGACTGACCCCATTGAACCACCGATAAAGGTAAACTCAAATGCACCGGCCACGACCGGCATATCAAGCAGTGTACCTTTCATGATAATCAGGGCATCTTTTTCCTGAGTCTGTTTCTGCGCTGCAACCAAACGATCTTTGTATTTTTTGGTATCGCGGAATTTCAGGATATCTTTCGGCTCTAATTCGCTGCCTAATTCGGTCGTGCTTCCTTCATCCAGAAATGCCTGCAAACGCTGACGGGCTGAAATGCGCATATGGTGGTCACATTTCGGACACACTTCAAGATTACGCTCTAATTCAGCGCGGTAAAGTACCTGGCTGCAACTGTCGCATTTTGTCCAAACTCCTTCAGGAATGCTTGCCTTACGAGTTTGCATAATTTTGCTTTTATTGAGAATTTTTTCAATCCAGCTCATTCATGAACCTTTCCGTCTAATTCTGGTTTACATCTTATATAAACCAGTTTTTGTTTTACGTGCCATTAAACCACAATGGTATAACACTGTGGGTAAAAAACTGCTCAAACCTGTTGGTATATCCGTTGTCTTTCAAGCTGCCTCTTTGTTGGCTCGCTCGCTTGCTGCCGCGATGCGGCCCGAAATCCATAGGATATAAATTTAAATAATTGTCTGTGTTATTTTAACTGCTTTTCGCTGCGGCCCGGCGATGACGCCAGATTTCAATAATTCCGGGCACAATAGAAATAAAGATAATTGCGACAATCAATAATTTCAGGTTTTTCTGAATAATCGGCATGTCACCGAATAAATAGCCGGCATAAGTGAATAACAATACCCATACCACTGCGCCAATCACGTTATAAAAGGCAAAATGGCGATAAGACATTTTGCCCATTCCCGCCACAAACGGAGCAAATGTCCGAATGATCGGCACAAATCGTGCCAGAATTATCGCTTTTCCACCATGTTTTTCATAAAACTGATGGGTTTTGTCCAGATAACTACGGCGAAAAATCCGAGAATTTGGATTATTGAAGAGTTTTTCTCCAAAAATACGCCCTATTGCGTAGTTTACAGCATCACCAATAATTGCCGCCGTGACCATTAATGCCACCATAATATGGACATTAAGATCGTTGGAATTTAACGCTGACAGCGCGCCTGCGACAAATAGCAGAGAATCTCCCGGCAAGAATGGCGTGACAACTAATCCGGTTTCGCAAAACAGAATTAAAAATAAAATGCCGTAGACCCAATCACCATAAGTGGCAACCAGTTCAGCTAAATGGACATCGATGTGTAAAATAAAATCGATAATCAATTTTGCAAAATCAATAAAATGAGTCAGAAACTCCATAAGTTCCTCGTTATACTTTCACGCCCTCTGAAAGCATCAGATGAGTTCATCAGCCAAAAACAATGGCCCCATAACCGGCTCAGGTAAGCCAAAATAAACAGGATAATCCACGGCAACTAAATATAACCCTTCCGCCCGCGCGGTTGCCGCCGCTTTCGTCCGATCTTTCAGCGCCAGCAGTTCTGTCATCCACTCAATACCCTGATTTCCACAGCCAATTTCCAGCAAACTACCGACAATATTACGCACCATATGGTGAACAAACGCATTGGCCTTGATATCTACCACCACATAATGCCCGTGACGGCTGACATTGATGTGCATCAGATTGCGCCACGGTGAATTGGACTGACACTGCACAGCCCGGAAAGAGGTAAAATCATTCTCACCTAACAGGCACTGTGCCGCTGCGTGCATTTTTTTCTCATCCAACGGATAGTGAAAATGCGTGACACCTTTTGCCAGTACTGCCGGACGGTAACGATGGTTAAAAATAATATATCGGTATCGGCGTGCCGTCGCGCTGAAACGGGCATGAAACTCATCATCGACTGTTTTTACCCAGCGAACCGCGATATCCGGCGGTAAATGGGTATTGACGCCCATTGTCCAAGCCGCATCTTTGCGTTGTGATGACGTTTCAAAATGCACAACCTGCCCGGTTGCATGAACGCCGGCATCCGTTCTGCCCGCGCAGAAAACCGCAATCGGTTCATTGGCAACGTTTGACAGTGCCTTCTCCAGACACTGTTGTACGCTCCTGACTTCCTGCTGGCGCTGCCAACCATAATAGCGGCTGCCGTCGTATTCAATCCCCAGTGCAATTTTGACTTTTTTTGCTGCTGGCACAGGCTGGTTCAGTGCTGTATCAGACATCAGTAAAATTGCTCCTGCATCAGTTTTTCTGCAATTTCCACCGCCATCAACGCACCGCCGAAACGGATATTATCGGCAACAGACCAGAACTGGAGCATCTCCGGCATACCGTAATTATTGCCCAGACAACCGATACTCAACCCGTCAGTGCCTGAGGCGTCGGTGACCTGAGTGGGGAAATCGCCCTCTTCTGAGACCTGAATTTCGCCAAAACGTTCAAATTCTCCACGCGCTTCTTCGACCCCCACCGGACGCAGTGTTTCCAGATTGACCACCTGAGCAATGCCGTAGAATACCGATGACTGAACGCAATTCACGGAAACCGGCAGGCCTTCATCCTGCAATATTTTGCGTACCTGATCGACGATTCGGCGCTCTTCGCGCACTGTGCCTTCCGCATCAGGCAACAACGGCAGCAGGTTAAAGGCTAACTGTTTATTGAAGCGTCCTTCATCCGGCGGAATGCCGTTCAGTAAGCGGGCGCTTTGCCCTGCCAGTTCTTCAATGGCGGCTTTTCCATGAACGGAAACCGGTAAGATATTGGTGAACTGTAAACGCGCAATGCCCGCCGCATCAATTAACGGTTTGATGGCAGTTAACACCTGACTGGCTGCACTATCGGCAACGGCAATAATGTTACGGTTACGATAATCCGCCAACGCATGTGGGTTCACCGTCGGCACGACTAACGGAACATCCGGTTCAGCGGCAAACAGGCCACTGCTGTCGATGACCAGACAACCGGATTCCGTGGCTTTGGCGATATATTGCGCGGTCACTTCCATACTCACCGCAAAAAAGGCGAGCTGTACCTGTGACCAATCAAATTCGGCAGCATCACGAACGGTGATATTTTTACCGTTTACGCGCTGGATTTTCCCGACACTCTGTTCACTGGCAAGAAGATGCAGTTCACCAACCGGAAACTGGCGTTCCTGTAATAACGCCACTATTGCTTCACCTACTGCGCCTGTTGCACCCAAAAGCGCAATATTCCAACCTTCTGACATGTTGGTTCTCTCCACTTCTTTTTTATTTCGTTTAAAGATAAAAATGTTTTATGACAAATTTTTCGGTTAAATAAACCGCGTTAAAGCCCATTCTGGACAGCAATTGAACACTGTTTTCTGAATCACAATGTACTTTCAGGGAAGACCATTCCCGGCGATCCGGATAATTTTTACGCAACTGATCAAAAGCGCCATGTTGCCCGGCAACCTGCCGCAGCGGTGCATCATCGCGGCGCACATCATACACTAAATGTATCAGACGCTTCAGAATGCTTTGCGTGATCTCACCACGAACCGTTACCTGACTCACATCAGGCTCAGGCAATAGCGCTGATAATTCTGTTTTTTGCGGTTGTCCGAGAAATGCGCAATAGGCCTCAAAAACCTGAGTGGTTCCGCGCGCTTTCCCTTCCAGCGTGTACCCGGCAATGTGCGGTGTGCCGATATCCACCAGATTCAATAAAGGCAATGAAAGATTAGGCTCTGGTTCCCATACATCAAGCGCGACACGTAATTTTTTCCCGCTTTGCAGCGCGGTCAACAGCGCCTGATTATCCACCACTTCGCCCCGGCTGGCATTAATCAGAATTCGGTTATCCGGCAGAGCTGCCAGTAATTTTTCATCCACCAGATGGTAGGTTTGATAAGGACCGGCTGTATTCAGCGGCGTATGGAACGTCAGAATATCGGCTTCCCTGACCAGCTTTTCCAGCGGCCAGAATTCACCTTTATCGCCGTTATCAGCGCGGGGCGGATCACACAGCAAGGTTTTGACGCCCAGCGCGGTCAACCGTTCAGCCAGACGTCTGCCGACATTCCCGACACCGACAATACCGACAGTTTTATCCCTGAGTTGGAATTGATCCTGCTCCGCGAACAGCATCAGGGCAGAAAAGACATATTCAACCACCGCGATGGCATTACAGCCGGGTGCCGCAGAGAAACCAATTCCTGCCTGTGCCAGCCACGGCTGATCAATATGATCCATACCGGCGGTAGCGGTGCCGACAAATTTCACCGCGCTGTTTTTTAACAAGGATTCATTAACTTTAGTGACAGAACGCACCATAAAGGCATCTGCATGTTCCAAAACTCCTTCAGGCACCGGGCGTCCCGGAATGGCCTGAACCTGTCCCAATTGGCTGAAGAGCTGTTCAGCATAAGGCATATTTTCATCGACTAAAATTTTCACTTTTCTCATCCAACGGCTTAAACGGGCGTGATCCGCTATTCTGCCATTTAATCGATGTAAAGCCTA
>JAIRVT010000066.1 GCA_031253755.1 Enterobacteriaceae bacterium | reverse complement strand
CGGAGGCGGAATCGAACCACCGACACGGGGATTTTCAATCCCCTGCTCTACCGACTGAGCTATCCGGGCTAACGGGGACGCATTAAACAGGATTAGCGCCAATTCGTCAATGACTTTTTGCGAAAAAAATACTAAAAATGATTATCGGGTGATTTTTCATACTATCTCAGTGTAATTATTCATCTTTGATTGTATTTTTCTCGCCTGATTCGCTATCTTTTCAATTTCCACTTCTTCTACTTAACGTTTATCGTCGGTATCTCCGGCAAGCTTCTGTTTCGAATTTGCAGGGTACAGAAACCGTAAATGCTGGCTAAATTGCTTGGCATCCATAAATCCATTGATCCGTGAATCAGGCAGTTCTTTTCCTTGGGCATCAAAAAATAAAATTGAGGGAAGCCCCAAGACGTTCAGTTTTTCCAGCAGTTCTTTTTGTTTTGCGTTATTTTCGGTCACATTCGCTTGTAAGACGAGATAGTCACTCAATTGTTTTTGTACCGCAGAGTCACTGAACGTATATTTTTCAAACTCTTTACAGGCTACACACCAATCTGCGTAAAGATCTAGCATGATGGGTTTACCCTGATTTTCAGCCAGTATCTGGTTTAATTCTTGCCAGTTATTAATCTGTTGGAATTGCAACGAACTCTGCTGATGCGTGCTAACCGGGTTTCCCCATACCCAATCCTGCAAAGGACGTGAGGCTATCAGAGCCAGTGCCAGCAGAATGAGTTGTAGTGTGCGTAACCAGCCATTCTTGCTGTTTAGCGTTAATGTAAAAGCCCAACCAAAGAAGGCAATTCCTAAAGCGCTCCATAACCTTATTCCCCATGTCTCGCCCAGAATTCTTTCCAGCAGAAAGATCGGCAAGGCGAGGATAATAAAACCAAACGCTTCTTTGACGTACTGTACCCACGGCCCGCTTCTAGGGAGTAATTTGTGGCCGAACAGTGTGACTGCGATGAGCGGAATTCCCATACCTATGGCATAAAGGTAAAGTGTCAGGCCACCAAGTACAGTGTTACCGCTTTGCGCGATGTAAAGCAAAATAGCGCTGAGTGGCGCGGTTGTACACGGCGATGCAATCAGCCCCGCCAGTATTCCCATGATAAAAACGCCAAAGTAAGAGCCGCTTTTCTGTTTGTTACTCCAGTTCACCAACAGGGTTTGTATGGAGGAAGGGAGTTGCAGTGAATACGTTCCAAACATGGATAACGCTAATAAAACAAACAGTACCGATAATCCAATCAGAATGTACGGGCTTTGGAATGCAGCCTGAAATTGTAAGCCTGCCGAGGCGACAATCAAACCCAATGCAGTATAAGTGATCGCCATTCCTTGCACATAACTCATCGCCAGCCAAAAAACACGTTGCAGGCTTTCAGGGCGACGTTGCCCCAAAATGACGCCGGAAATCAACGGGTACATGGGCAGAACACAAGGCGTAAACGCAATACCGATGCCAATTAACAGCGCCCATAACGGTGAAAACGGCGTGTCATGGCTTCTGGGAATAGCATCTGTGGAAGTCGGCTTTGTTGCGGAAACCGAGTCTGTGGAAGATAGCTCAACGGATGATTCTGCTGGAGCGCTCACCGCCTGCAAGGGAATGGTGAGTGTTTCCGGGGGATAACAAAATCCGGCTTCGGCACAGCCCCGATAAGTGACTTTGAGGGTTGAATCATTGCTCGCGGCAAGGATAGGAATATGAATCTGGGCTGACTGAAAATAAACTTCCGTTTTGCCAAAAAATTCATCTTCGTGATCCACCGCTTTAGAAAAACTGATCTGCCCCAAAGCCACTTGTTGCTGCGGTGTGATAATAAATTCGTTCTTATAAAGATAGTAGCCGGGCTTGATATTCCAGCTCAAAGTGAGTTGATCACCCTGCTGTTGGAATTCAAATGGAAACGCCTGATTAGCAGGAAGGTATGCGTTTTGCCTGAAAAGATCAGGCTGGGCGTTAGCGTTGACAGAAAGCGTCACGGTTGCACTGAGCAACAGAAACAATATAAGAATGCGTTTCATCATAAGATAATTTTTTGCCTGTCGGTTTTAACTGTTTATTTTAAGAACGTAGATGAAATTTACCAGAATCAGCAGGGTTACCAAAATCAACATGGCATCGGTACGATATTTGATGATATCGCTGATTGTCTAATATTAAGACAATGAAGCGCTTTTTTCAGGGAAGATGAGGATAGAAAAGAGAAAATATTTCAGGGAGTGGTCAGCTCCCTGAATTTACACAATGGAAATTCTGCAATTACAGAACGATACCACCGAACAAAAATCCGAATGTGACTGCTAATCCAACTGCAATAGTGCCCGGAATAAAGAACGGATGGTTAAAAACAAAGCGTCCGATACGCGTTGTTCCGGTATCATCCATTTGTACTGCGGCAACCAGTGTCGGGTAAGTCGGCAGAATGAACAATCCGGAAACCGCAGAGAAAGACGCAATGGCAGTTAATGGCGTCACATGCAGCGCGAGTGCCATCGGCATCAATGCCTTGGCTGTCGCGGCCTGTGAATAAAGCAATGCCGAACAGAAGAAGAAAATAACAGCCAGTAACCACGGATGGGCCTGAATCAGCGTCCCGGCAGTATCTTTAATCCAATCGAGATTGGCCTGAACAAAAGTATCTCCCAGCCATGCCACGCCCATAATACAGATACAGGCACTCATTCCTGCTTTAAACGTACTGGAATTCAGAATGGCATCGGTATTGACGGAACAGAAAACTGTCGTGACCGTGGCAACACTGAGCATAATAATCAGAATCGCATTGGTGGTATTCATCAACGGCTTTTCAATTAATCCCACACTTGGGCTATTAATGACTGCATAAATAACGACACTCATCACACCCAGCAAAAATAACAAAACCGACAGCTTTGCTTTCGGCTTGATTTGAATCTGAGCCGCGCCACGCATTTCGACCAGATTATCCGCAAGCCGTTTTTGGTAAATCGGATCGTTTGTCAGTTTGGAATCAAAAATCCACGACACAATGAATGACATTAACAGAATGGCACACAAGGTCGCGGGGATCAGGATCATGAGTAATTGAATATAACCGACGCCTTGCCCTTCCATAACTGACGCCATATAAACAACAGCAGCAGAAATCGGTGAGGCGGTGATCCCAATTTGTGCAGCGACGACAGCAGTGGAAAGTGGACGGCATGGTTTAATACCCTGCTCTTTCGCCACTTCCGCAATAACAGGCAGTGTTGCCAGCGAAATATTCCCGGTTCCCGCAAATAACGTCAGAAAATAAGTGACAATAGGCGCGAGGATCGTGATGTATTTCGGATTCCTGCGTAATAATTTTTCAGTTTGCTGGACGAGATAATCTAAACCCCCCGCCACTTGCATGGCAGAAATAGCCGCGATAACGCCCATGATGATGGAAATAACATCAAATGGAATACTGCCTGGTTTAATACCTAATGCCGCGAGAATTAAAACACCAATTCCCCCCGCAAAGCCAATTCCAATTCCTCCTAGTCTTGCCCCCAAAAAAATGGCCAGCAGAACAATTGCTAATTCTACGGCTAACATGTTACATACTCCTTCATTTATTAGATATTATGAAAATCTATGGTTAATAATTTGTGTTTGCAGCCAATTAAAAAGGCACGCTTCCGGTTGGAATAGCGTGCCTTAAAAATCAAGACGAACTTGTTGTTGTTATCATTTATTCATCAAAGCGTTTCGCTTTATAAGTAGGGTGTTTCAGGTTTTCGACAGAGAAAATATCATCTAATTGCGCTTCTGTCAGCAAACCACGCTCCAGAACCACTTCACGGACGCTTTTTCCGGTGTCTGCACAGATTTTACCGACGATATCACCGTTATGATGACCAATAAATGGATTCAGGTAAGTCACGATACCAATAGAGTTGAAAACGAAACTTTCGCAAACTTCTTTATTGGCAGTGATGCCATTGACACATTTTTCGACCAAATTACGGCAAGCATTGCTCAGGATAGAAATAGATTCAAACATCGCCTGACCAATTGCCGGTTCCATTACGTTCAATTGCAACTGACCCGCTTCTGCTGCCATCGTCACACAGGTATCGTTACCGATAACTTTGAAGCAGACCTGATTAACCACTTCCGGCACAACCGGATTAACTTTCGCTGGCATGATGGAAGAACCTGCCTGCAATTCTGGCAGATTGATTTCATTCAAACCCGCACGCGGGCCGGAGGAAAGCAGACGCAAATCGTTACAGATTTTAGACAGTTTCACTGCCAGTCGTTTCAACGCACCGTGAACCATCACATAAGCGCCGCAGTCTGAAGTCGCTTCGATCAAATCTTCAGCAGGCACACAAGGCAGCCCGGTCACTTCCGCCAGTTTTTCAACAACCAGAGCCTGATAGCCCGGCGCAGTGTTAAGGCGCGTACCGATAGCCGTTGCGCCAAGGTTAACTTCCAGCAGCAATTCTGCGGTACGGGTGATGTTTCTGATCTCTTCTTTCAATAAGACGGAGAAAGCACGGAATTCCTGTCCCAGCGTCATCGGCACCGCATCCTGTAACTGGGTGCGACCCATTTTCAGGATGTCGTCGAATTCAACACCTTTTTTGTCAAAACCGGCTTTTAATAATTCAATGGATTCCATCAGATGGATAAGTGAATTATAAACAGCAATACGGAAGCCAGTCGGGTAAGCATCGTTCGTTGACTGGCTCTTGTTCAGATGGTCATTAGGATTCAGGTACTCATACTCACCTTTCTGGTGCCCCATCAGCTCAAGACCGATATTTGCCAACACTTCGTTGGTGTTCATGTTCAGAGAAGTACCTGCACCGCCCTGAAAAACATCAACCGGGAATTGATCCATACATTTATTCGTGTTGAGGACTTCATCACATGCCTTGACAATGATATCCGCTATTTTGCCGGGAATAGTACGTTGCTCTTTATTTGCCAGTGCCACAGCCTTTTTCACCATCACCATGCCACGGATGAATTCAGGCACATCGTTGATGGAGCGGTCACTAATATAGAAGTTTTCAATCGCACGCAAAGTGTGAATACCGTAATAGGCTTCAGCAGGGACGTCACGTTTACCTAATAGGTCTTCTTCGATACGAATGTTGTTTGACATGAGAACCTTCTTAACTTGGATACGTTTTTACTGTTTATTATGTATTGATTGAGAGAATGTTGCCGGCAGCAAATGCTGCGATATTAACCAATTAGCACTAAATTGCTGGCGCGATCATATGTGGATTTGTAAGAAATGCCTTGAACCTGGATCACTTTATAGTACGATTTTACTAATGAAATAGCATATGTGTGATTAAGATCACCCTTTCATCACCGATTAACGACAGGAAAATGATATGCGCTGGCTTCCACTTATCCTAATCTGCCTGCTGATTTACATTGAATCAGTTATTTTCGTTCGCATTGCATCTGAAATCGGAGTTCTGTTCACCTTACTGTTGGTGGTGCTGACTTCTTGTGTTGGTGTCTCTCTGGTTCGCAATCAGGGCATCAAGAATCTTATATCAATGCAGCAAAAAATGGCCGCCGGAGAAAGCCCGGCAAACGAGGCGATCAAAAGTGTTTCGTTGGTCATCTCCGGGTTTTTGTTGATACTTCCCGGCTTTTTTACTGATTTCCTCGGACTGTTACTATTACTCTCTCCCGTCCAACAATTGTTAACGGCAAAATTACTGCCGTATATCAACTTTTACCGTCCGAATGGCACCGGAAATCACGGTACTGGAAATCACGGCCAGACGTTTGAAGGAGAATACGAGCGCAAACAAGACGATGCTTCTTCTACGATTAATCATAAACGCGATCATGATCAACACCATAAGGATAACAACGATAAATAAAGCCTCTCAAAACCCTAAGGTTGGTCGGTTTGCTTTGTATAAAATTTCAGTAAGTAAGAAAAAAGTGAAATATTTTTTGCAATCCCCCCTTGAAGTGCTGCCTGTAAGCCCCAACTTGTAGCTTCATGGTACTGGTTCTATTGGGTTCTGGTATCAATCCTCTTACCTGATATGGACTTTATTTATAGGAGATCTCTCGATGAAAATTCGTCCATTACATGACCGTGTTATCGTTAAACGTCAAGAAGTTGAATCAAAATCTGCTGGCGGAATTGTTCTGACTGGCTCTGCTGCGGGCAAATCTACCCGTGGTGAAGTTCTGGCTGTTGGCAACGGTCGCATCCTGGAAAGCGGAGAAGTAAAAGCGCTGGATGTTAAAGTGGGTGATATCGTTATTTTTAACGAAGGTTATGGGGTTAAAACAGAGAAGATCGACAATGAAGAAGTGTTGATCATGTCTGAAAGCGATGTTCTGGCAATCGTTGAAGCGTAATCGAAAATCTTACGCTTAGATCTTCTTAATTGAATGAATTTAAAGGAAAGACACAATGGCAGCTAAAGACGTAAAATTTGGTAATGATGCTCGTGGCAAAATGCTGCGTGGTGTGAATGTACTGGCTGATGCGGTTAAAGTGACTTTAGGTCCTAAAGGCCGTAACGTCGTTTTGGATAAATCTTTTGGCGCACCTGTAATTACTAAAGATGGTGTTTCTGTAGCACGTGAAATCGAACTGGAAGACAAATTCGAGAACATGGGCGCACAGATGGTTAAAGAAGTTGCCTCTAAAGCTAATGATGCGGCAGGCGACGGCACAACCACTGCAACTGTACTGGCTCAAGCGATTGTCACCGAAGGTCTGAAAGCAGTTGCTGCTGGCATGAACCCAATGGATCTGAAACGCGGTATCGATAAAGCCGTTATCGCTGCGGTTGAAGAGCTGAAAAAACTGTCCGTACCTTGCTCTGATTCCACTGCAATTGCACAGGTTGGTACAATCTCTGCAAACTCCGACGAAACCGTAGGTAAACTGATCGCAGAAGCGATGGACAAAGTCGGTAAAGAAGGTGTAATCACCGTTGAAGAAGGTACTGGCCTGGAAGACGAACTGGATGTTGTTGAAGGTATGCAGTTCGACCGTGGTTACCTGTCTCCTTATTTCATCAACAAACCAGAAGCGGGCGCAGTAGAACTGGAAAACCCGTACATCCTGCTGGTTGACAAAAAAGTTTCTAACATCCGTGAATTGCTGCCAGTACTGGAAGGCGTTGCTAAAGCGAGCAAACCACTGGTTATCATCGCGGAAGACGTTGAAGGTGAAGCGCTGGCAACTCTGGTTGTCAACAACATGCGCGGCATCGTGAAAGTTGCAGCAGTGAAAGCACCGGGCTTCGGTGATCGCCGTAAAGCGATGCTGCAAGACATCGCAACACTGACTAACGGTACTGTGATTTCTGAAGAGATCGGTCTGGAGCTGGAAAAAGCGACTCTGGAAGATCTGGGTCAGGCAAAACGTATTGTTATCAACAAAGATACCACTACCATCATTGATGGCGTAGGCGAAGCAAGCGCAATTAACGCTCGCGTAACTCAAATCCGCCAGCAAATCGAAGAATCCACTTCTGATTATGACCGCGAAAAACTGCAAGAGCGCGTAGCGAAACTGGCTGGCGGTGTTGCTGTGATTAAAGTCGGTGCTGCGACTGAAGTTGAAATGAAAGAAAAACGCGCACGTGTTGACGATGCTCTGCACGCAACCCGCGCAGCAGTAGAAGAAGGTGTTGTTGCTGGTGGTGGTGTTGCACTGGTTCGCGTTGCAGCGTCTATCTCTGCCCTAACGGGTGACAACGAAGATCAAAACGTCGGTATCCGTGTTGCACTGCGCGCAATGGAAGCTCCAATGCGTCAAATCGTAGACAACGCAGGTGAAGAGCCTTCTGTTGTTGTGAACAACGTGAAAGCAGGCCAAGGCAACCACGGTTATAACGCTGCAACTGAACAATACGGCGATATGATCGAAATGGGTATCTTGGATCCAACCAAAGTAACCCGTTCTGCACTGCAATTCGCAGCTTCTATCGCTGGCCTGATGATCACAACTGAAGCAATGATCACTGACCTGCCAAAAGATGACAAAGCTGACTTAGGCGCAGCTGGTGGCATGGGCGGTATGGGTGGAATGGGCGGCATGATGTAATGCGCTCTGTTCATCCTGTGATGGCATTGCCCGTCCATTAGGATAAAACTTTGAAGGCGAGCCGGTTTTTCGGCTCGCCTTTTT
>JAIRVT010000065.1 GCA_031253755.1 Enterobacteriaceae bacterium | reverse complement strand
GCTTTTTCATAATAGTGAGAGTATCTAAAGTGATCTTTCCTTATCCCGCGCACCGCGCGGGATAAGGAATACTCCTATCATTTTGAAAAAGTTATTTATATATAAGGATTTCCGTTACCCTGCGGATTACAATTTGCAAGACATATCAGGTTGAAATATCAACTTTGGCCTGACTGGGGGCAATGCGGGACCCCATCGCATTGGTTGAATTCTGCATCGTCGAGCTTGACATTCGCGTTGCTTGCATTCCTTTGATTAAAACTGAACTGGAACCGACGGTATGCCGGGAAGACCCCATCACAGTGCCGGAGGCTGTTCCCATATTAACGCCGGCATTATCTCCACTCGTCATGGGAATTGAGGTACCGGTATTATGGGCGGGTGAGCCGGCAAATAAAATACTCGAAGTACTGGCAGAGATGGCGGAGGAACCTTGTGCGGTATTGGGATATATCATGGGAACCGGATTGGGGGCGCTGGGTGTCAGGCAAACATCCGGTGTTGCCATATCCTGCCCGCCCCCTTGCGTATTGGCAAACATATTGATACCTCCCTTAACCGATATGAATCTGTTCAGCATTTATTTTGGTGACGGCTTTTGCTGTCATCAGGGTGTTTTGGGCATGTAACCGCAGATAGTTTTCAGCCTGCATCACTAATTGACCAGCCTGCACCTGTTCGGTTTGTTTGGTATGACGAAACAGTCGTTGGCTCAGTTGGGTGACGCTTTGCCAGACAGATTCCAATTTATTGCCCACCAGTTGGGTAATTGAAACCCATGCAGACAACGATTCGCCGCTATATTGCATCTTGCTGATATGGCAGTCGCCATTGTCAGCCGTGATATTCAACCCGTGGCTGGTCAACGTGAGATTTCCCTGAGAAGCAATAGCCAGATCACCGGGTACGCTGATTTCGGCCGGGTTCTGTTGTTCCGCCCGCGCTAAAATAGCCAAAACCCAGAATTGTTCCTCAACGTTTGTCACCAATTTTGTCACCAATACGGTATCGTCGGGTTCAGGGGTCAACAGGCAGCTTGCGGCGCGGCGGCAGTGCCATCTACGGCTGCCGCACTCAACGATAACGCTGCCGTCCGACAGGCGGCTCACTACCTGACCTGACATTTGCTGTAATGGTTCTTGCAATGATCGCTGTAATGGTTCTTGTAATGATCGTTGTAATGGTTCGGTCGTCAGGGGATGCGAAGAAAATGCATAAGAAGATTTCGACATTTTAAACCTCCAGATTAAACCTTGCGTTGCTTATTCCATTCTTCCGCTGCAAACAGTTCAGGGTCATTTTCCAGAATGCCATGACGATCAGAGAATAATGTTCCGGTCTGCTGGGCGCGGTGAAAAAGGGTTCTCATAAAGCGAGTGGTGCGAAAATCACTGTGGTTGAGATTGGCATAGGAAAAATCAGCATAAGGCATATCACAGCCGGCAAATTGGCTATTCACCGCATGAGCCTGATGAAATATGGCCTGTGCGAATTGACTTTGCCTGAAATCAGCAGATTCAAGACAGGCACCAATAAAAAGCGCTTGTTCGAACTGGCTGTTTTTGCAATTTGCCCGGCTCATATCGGCGTCGATAAATAACGCCTGAGCCGCATTAACATTCGATAACACCGCGTCCTGTAAAATAGATCCTTTGAAATTACAATTTGCCAATTCTGCTTGATCGAAATTGACACCTGCCAGCTGGCAATCCGTAAACAGGCAGGCCTTAAATTGCTGTTTTTGGTAATCCTGACCGCGCAGATCGCATTCAAAAAAAATTGTTTTCATGAATTCATTGGCAGAAAAGAAAGTTTTCCGTAAATCCAGTTGAAAAAAAGTCACCAGAACAAGGCCGCTATGGATGAATTTTGTTTGCTTAAGGTCTGATTCAATGAACGTCACCCGATCACAATGGCTGTGGCTAAAATCGGCATCTTGCAGGGTACTGGCAATAAACTGCGTTTCATTTTGTTCTGTTGCGGTAAAGGAGGCGTTTTTCAATACACATTGGCTGAACAGGCTGTTTGTCAGGTGACTTCGGGTGAACAGGGCACAAGCCAACTGACACTGTTCAAAAATACTCTGTTCGAGCAAGGCGGAATCAAAAATCGCTTTCTCGAACTGGCATTCGGTAAAAACCGATTCTTTGAGCCGGGTATGAGAAAGGTCGGCGCCGGAAAAATCGACTTCCCTGAAAATCCCCCCGGATAAATCGTGTTGGGTCAGTGAAATATTCTGCACATCCACGTTTTCAATCACATCACCTTGTCTGATTTTTGCAACCAACTCATCGGCTGACAATGAATTCATATCAGTTCCTTATTTTGCTTCGGCAACGTCTTGGTGCTTCGTGTATATGCACCTTCAAATAAGGTTGACTCATCGACAATGGACTGAGACATATCGGCACGGAACAAATTCGCCTGCCGTAAATCGGTGCCACTGAAATTGCATTTCTGCATCAGCGCACTCATCAGATTGGCGTTATTCAACCAAGCACCGCGAAAATCAGTCCTGATAAAGAGGCTTTTGGCACCGTCTAAATACTGCATATCCGCAGACTGGCAGTCAGCTTCGCTCAGATCGCAGTTATGCAGTGTGGCAGTGTGGAAACGTGCCTGAACCAGCGGCATCTGGCGCAGATTACACTCTGTCAGTACCGCCTGACTAAAATCCGCCTGATTCAGTTCGCTGTTCAGCGTGAAAGCACTCGTTAACAATGTCGCGGAACAGAATCGGATTTGGTTAGCTTGTGTCTCTACCCATGCACAGCTTTCGAGCCGGGCGTGATCAAATGTTGCCTGTTGCAGCTTGCAGCTAAAAAAGGACACATTGTTCAGGTCGGCATAATTGAAGTTGAGTGCAGGGAGTGCCAGTTCGGTCAATATACAGTCTTTCCAGTGTGAGGACTGAAAATCGCAATGGGCGATATACACCTTTTGCAGAAACAGGTCGGTGAAACTGGCGTCACTGAATTGGCAATGGTCAAACAATGCTTCCTGTAGCTGGGTTTCTTTAAAGCGGGTGGCAGAAAAATCACTGTGTTCACACTGCGCCAGAATTAAACTGGCCTTATCCAGTTTGGCGCCCGACAGGGACGCGTTGCAGATTTCTGCCCTGGCCAGCATTGCCTGACTGAAGTCCGCATCATCCAAGCGGCTGTTATTGAAACAGCAGCTCTCCAGCAAGGCTTGGGAGAAATTGGCTCCGCGCAGATCCATGCCGGATAAATCGGCGCCGGTAAAATCCATGCCACTGAAATCCCCTCCTTGCGCCATCAGGTTTTGTACCTGATTGCGGGCGATGTGAGCCTGATTGCCGGTCAGGCGTAATGCCGGTTTTTGTGACTGAACTGAAGCAAAATACAGGCTGCGCAGTAATTGTTCCGATTGCGCCAGTTTTGGGTCACTGGATGTCATGGATTGCTGCTGTTTGTTCAGTATCTCGCGGAAACGGTAGACGTTTTCCGGCCCTCTTGACTGATCTTCCACGGGCGTTTTTTCAATGAACGGTGGCAACACCTCCGCTTCTGGGCTGGGCGGCGATTCCTGTGTCGCAGAAGCGCCGGGCAGAGCGGTATTGATATCTTTGCCATCGGCAGCTAAACGCTCTTTTTGTTGTTCTCGCAGGCGTTTTCCATGATTTTGCAGGTTTTCCTGTATTGAACTGCTTACAGGTAGTTCTGTATCTACCCACGGGCCAATAATTTCTTCGGGTATCAGGTCTTTTTCCTGAAAATCAGCCCGAACGTTTTTCTCATCATCGGTGCGTTGACGGATAAACGGTAAATAATGGTCTTCCGGCCGGGGAGCATCGCTGAGTTCCAGTGCTGTGACCATTTGCAGTACATCGGCAGCATCATCTTCATTGATCAAGGAACAGCCATGCCATATCAGGATCATCTGTTCCAGATGCGGGAAGAACCAAACCGTTGTCTGGCGCATGTGAATTTCTTCAATAATTTCGTCATCCAAACGTAGCCGCTTGATAAAACAACGGGCACGCCATGCGGGTAACTTGCCTTCCTGTATGGGTTTTTCCGGGTGCATGTTTTCGATACGCCATGCCGCCTGAACCGGTAAGGCGTTGAGCTGTTCCCACCACTGATCCGGTGGCGCGGTATTGAATGCCCGCCAGTCAATATCATGGGCGAATCCCGGAAATTCGTTCTCCAGCCACGCTTCGTCATACTGTTTACCCATCCGGGAAAAACGACCGGGCCAGCTAAAATCCAACGGGCAGAAACTGACCGGATTAGGCGTTGCATCGGATGAAAGCAAGGGTTCGTGCTGTGTTTCAATATTCGGCAAGCGATGGATCCGGATGCCATTTTCCCGTGTTTCCGGCTTAAAACCGATGCCAAGAGGGTTATCATCATAACCTGCGCCACCAAACGCCCGGCTCCAGTCCAGCCGCATTTGTTCAAAAGGCTGCGGCTTGGAGGGAATTCCATCCACCCAGTAACGGTCACCGAAAACCGCTAACGTTTTTTCCCGTTGTCCGATCTGAATACGTGCAGCACACGCGGTTTTATCGGTTTGATGATGGGTATAGGCATAACCGGTCGCCAGAAATTCCGCACAGGATTTGGGGATAGCAAGGTCAACAATGCCATTGCAGGTTTTCAGTTCCTTGTCTGCCAGTTGCCAAAGCTCAGGTTCCGGTCGCAAGTGTGGAGTCGCTCCCATATCTGCCAATGCCATGATGGAAATGCCAAGGTGATTTTTCTGCATCCAGCGATAGGGGCGATAGAGCACACTGAGGCGCAGGGGTTTGATGATTTTCATTTTACCCGCCGTCTTTCGAGTTGCCTCTCAGGTAAGAAGGTAAGAAGCAGAGGTTAGCCAATCTTAATCATCGTGCCAGAGATAGTCACACTTGCCGTGCCTTTAAGTTCAGATGTTGATGTTGCACTTAACTTAAGGCTAGAAGTCGCTTTAATCTCGGCTGAGCCTGTGACCGTTTTCTTCCAGTTACCGGTAATACTGCCTTCATCGTTGCCGCTGATGGTTGCTTTTTTATTGCCGCTGACAGATTCTTCTTTATTGCCACTGATGGATTCTTTTTTATTGCCGCTGACCGTTTCTTCTTTATTGCCGCTGACAGTCTCTTTTTTATTGCCACTGATATCGGCTTGATAATCATCTTTTACCGTATATTTCAGCCCGCCACTTGTGATGTCGACTTCTTTACCATTCGTGACAGTGGTTTTCTGTTTATTTTTAAAAACAGCGGTTTCTTGTTGCTCAACGGTCGTATCCCGTTTGGCTTTATAGCTGAATGTTGCGTCTTCGGTAATAGTATCTGTTTGTTTTTTCTTTATTTCCGTTGTACGGGAGCCATCAATAGCTATTGTTTGATCATTTTCCACGGAAATAGCCATATCTTTTTCTGCGTGTATCGCAAAAGATTCTTTATTCTGCGCATCATCAATGAACAAATAACTGGTGTTGTCTTTTCCACCTTGAATGCTTCGCGACATAAAGCCTATCTTTGTGGCTTCGCTTGGTAATGTCCACGGCGGCATATTTTCTTTGTTAAAAGCACTGCCTATAACGAGCGGACGGTCGGGATTGCCGTTGATAAAACTGACAAAAACATCGTCACCCACTCTGGGGATCTGAATGGCGCCGAATTTGGTGCTCGCCCAGGTACTGGAACAGCGTACCCAGCAAGAACTCTTATCATCCTTAGCGCTTTCTTGATCCCAGTGGAATTTCACTTTGACCTGAGCATATTCATTCGTCCAGATCTCTTTGCCACTTGAACCTGTAATCTCTGCGGTTTCGATATAGGCCACTGGCCACGGCGTTATACAGGGTGCCCGCCAGTTTACTTTGGCCGGAATAGCGGTGAAATGAGTTTCAATTTTGAATTCACTATCGGGATCACCACCATAATAACCGGACTCAGAGAGTTCATAATCGGCACTGACAATCAGATAATCACCGTTATCCTCATCCCTAGGGGCTTTAGAAAGTGTAAAGGTATGCCCCGGAGCGATGCCAGTCTCAATGCTTTGGGCATTAATATAATGACAATGAGCCGTGTAGGATTGTTGTAAAGCCTGAATATACGATTTTCCCTGCGCGGCTGCGGTATAGTTTCCCGGCCATTCATATATTGTGCTGTCGGGCACCGTAGAATCCGGGTTTTGCTGTGTCTCTAGTAACTGGGCACGTGGTTGAAGGAAGTTGTAATCGTTCGTTGAATAGACCTTTGGTGCAAGTGAATAACTGACATTCCAATCATATAAATAAAGTTTCTCGCTATTTCTTGGCGTAGGATAACCGGGATAATATTCCAGAGCGGAATAACCGGATAAGGCTTCATGAGATTGTGGGGAGTCAGCTAATATAAGCGTATGATCACTGGCACTATGTGTAAAATAGTAATAAATGCCTTCATGCTCCATTAATCGGCTGATAAAATTAAAATCGCTCTCTCTATATTGGGTGCAATATTCGAGTTGCTGATATGTTCCATTTAATTTACTTTCAAATTTGACACTGTATTTATTCAGTATCTCTTTGATAATATCGAGAGGAGCTTTGTTCTGCCATATTTTGCATCCTTTGCTATTTTTTAAAATTGATAATTTTGGCTGAACAATAAACTTATATTTATAACGATAAGGATCATGAAAATCACAGACTATTCCTTCATTAATGATCCCATTCAGGTAACGTTTTTCTGCCGATGGATTACCAGGCGTATTTATTTCAATAGTGATTGATTTCCCTCGTAGTGACTTGATATCAACGTCTTTTTTTTCACTTATTAATTCAATTTCAAAACGATATAGTGTGGATAACTTCTCTTCACCTTTTAACTGCTTAAAAAGCAAAGCATCATCACCCAGCGAAGTGTGTGCAATAATATATCTGCCCATTGAGAGTTCCTTATAAATAGCAAACTACCGTCAGAACTTTTCAGCAAAGAACCCAATAAAAAATGCATCTTTTGTATTAACCCAGTCATGTTATGAAACGGCACTGACTTATGATGATATTGATTGCTATTAACTTATGTGAGCAACTTCAATCAATATGCAATATTACACAAAAGAAATAATAACTCAACATTATTGTTACAATGTATAACTGTTTTGCAAGCGGCAACTTGAAGCTGAATTGCGATAAATGGATTTGAATAAACGGATAGCTAGAAAAACGGAGAAGGGTATCAAGAGAGAAAATCTCCGCCTTTCAACGTGTTATTTGATCGAAACTGTGATCGAAAAAATGAGCAAACCGAAAGGCGGAGGATATCGTGCTGTTTATTTCAACACGGCTAGTACCGGGGCATAATCCGGTTCGTTGGTGATTTCATCGACGAGTTGGCTATAAATAACCTGATTATTTTCATCCAGAACAATAACCGCACGCGCAGTTAACCCGCCCAATGGGCTTTGGTTGATGGCGACACCGTAATTTTCATGGAACTCGCCGCCCCGCAGAGTTGATAAAGTGACAACATTTGATAGCCCTTCAGAGCCACAGAAGCGTGACTGGGCAAAGGGGAGGTCTGCTGAAATGCAGAGAACAACGGTGTTATTCAGTTCGCTGGCATGTTGGTTGAACTTACGGACAGAAGTTGCACAAACGCCGGTATCAATACTTGGGAAGATGTTGAGGACTTTACGTTTCCCGGCATATTGGCTCAATGTGACATCGGAGAGATCTTTGGCTACCAATGTGAATGCTTTCGCTGCCTCGCCTGCTTGTGGAAAATGCCCGCTTACGGTGATATCGCTGCCTTGGAACTTAACGGTTTGTGTCATGGTCTTATCCTTCTTTATAAGTAAACTGCGGTGTCAGTGTAAAGGAATCGTTTGGGTAAAGAAATATAAAGGATAGTGGGATCTTCCCCGCAAAAATAGAGAGAATATTTAAAAATATTCACCTATTGGTTAATTAACAAGATCTTATAATTTATATTGGGCTGATTTTTAGCTGATTCTAGCTGATTTTTCAATTAAACAAGAAACAAGAAACGAGTAAAAATTCATGCGTAATTTTGCTGTACTCCCTTCTGTATTACTAATGGCGGGTTTTTCCTTACCTTTTTCTGCCCATGCTGCTGAGGTTCCTGTGGGGACGCCGTTAGACGCTCATCAGGAGCTGGTTCGCCATTTAAAAGATGAACCTGCATCCCTTGATCCGATTAAATCGTTTGGCCTGATAGAAGCGCAGGTATTGCGTGATTTGCTGGAGGGGCTGGTTAACCAGAATGCTTACGGTAAACCCGTTCCCGGCGTCGCTATCGATTGGAAAACAACGGATAACAAAACATGGATCTTCACATTACGGCAGAATGCTCGTTGGTCTAATGGTGACAACGTAACGGCGGCGGATTTTGTCTATAGCTGGCAGAGATTGGTCGATCCTAAAAATGCATCCTCATTTGCCTGGTTTGCGGCACTGTCAGGGATTCATCATGCTCAGGATATTATTGATGGTAAGCTGCCGGTCGAAAAATTGGGTGTCGAAGCGTTGGATGCTTATACGCTGAAAGTCACGCTGGATCGCCCGGTGCCTTATTTCCCTAGCATGACAACGAACTTTAGCCTTTATCCGGTTAACAAACAAAACGTCGAAAAATATGGCAACGATTGGACTAAAGTCGGGCATTTTGTCGGTAATGGCGCGTTTATGCTTACGAGCCGGGTGGTCAATGAAAAAATTGTCCTGACACCTAATCCTCATTACTGGGATCATAAACATACGGTATTGAAAAAAGTGACGTTTGTTCCGATCAATCAGGAATTCCATGCGACTAAGCGTTATCTGGCCGGAGATTTGGATATTACTGAGTCTTTTCCCAAAAACATGTACCAAAAATTGCTGCATGACATTCCGGGAGAAGTGTTTACGCCGGATCAGTTAGGCACCTATTACTACGCATTTAACACCCAGCGGGCACCGACCAATGATATCCGGGTCCGGCAGGCGCTGGCGCTGACGATTGATAAGAATCTGGTTGCGAAAAAAATACTGGCAACAGGTGAAAAACCGGCGTGGCATTTTACTCCTGACGTGACAGCCGGGTTCCTGCCGGAAAAAAGTGAACAGGAGCAGCTGACACAGCAGGAGCGGGATAAACGGGCCCGCGCACTGTTAAAAGAAGCCGGTTATGGCCCTGAGAGGCCGCTAAAACTGTCCCTGCTCTATAACAACTTGGAAAATAATCAACGTATTGCCATTGCGGTAAGTTCAGAGTGGAAGAAGAAACTGGGAGTGGAAGTCAAGCTGGTCAATCAGGAATGGAAAACCTATGTGGATAGCCGCAACAACGGGAATTTTGATGTTGTCAGGGCATCATGGACCAGTGATTACAATGAACCCTCCAGCTTTTTATCGCTTCTGACATCAACTCACAGCGGAAATCTGGCTAAATTCCATAACCCGGCCTATGACGCTTTGCTAAAAACGGCCAGTCTGGAAACGGACGGTGCTGCCAGAAACCGGGATTACAATCAGGCAGAAAAAATCATCGCCGAACAGACACCGATTGTGCCGATTTATCAGTATACCAATGGCCGGTTGATTAAACAGTGGCTGAAAGGATACCCGATCACTAACCCTGAAGATGTGGCTTATAGCCATACTATGTATATTATTAAGCATAAATAATTCATAAATATATATTAGTCGCCTTTCAGATGCTTCTTATATCTCCCTGTGTAGCGGGGGAGATATAAGCATTCACATGATCTTGCAAGATACGGTTTTGCAAAATACGGCCTTGCAGGCTGCAACTTGAAAGGTGGCAGGTATAGACAGGAGTGGGCGTGGAAACGATTTATGGCTCAACATTCAAAGATTCAAATGCTGTGTATGCTTGCCAGCTGAATGGCAAAGGCGGCGTAATCGAGTTTAGTGAAAGTGCACTTGCAACAGCCGGGCAGCCATTCTGGCAGCATCTTGATTATAAAAATCAGAGCTGTCGTCAATGGATTAAGCATACGGCGCTGCTATCGGCACCGGTGAAAGAAGGGCTGGCTGGTGAAAACATCCGGCCTAAGCTGATTCGATCCGGTGAAGGGGCAATGATTATGTTACGAACCATCAATCGTAATGAACACGCCCGTCCTGATCACTTGATTTCATTTCGTATCTATATTAACGACCGGATGATTATTTCCAGCCGTCATCGGAAAGTCGATGCAATCGATCAGGTGATGGCCGACTTAAACAATGGCACAGGCGTAAAGAATACCGGTCATTGGCTGGTGGAAGTTGCGGGAGCCATTACGGATGAAGTGAACGACTTTATTGAAGAGCTGCATGATAGCCTGATTGCGTTTGAGGATAATATTCTGGAACAGAAAACGCCGGGACGAGGCGAATTAGTATTACTGCGCAAACAATTGATTGTTCTGCGCCGTTATATGGCGCCACAGCGTGATGTTTTTCTGCGTTTAGCCAGCGAAAAATTACCCTGGATGAATGATGAAGAACGCCATCTGATGCAGGATATTTCTGATCGTTTAGGGCGGGGGTTAGATGATCTGGATGGCTGTATCGCAAGAACGGCAGTGCTGGCGGATGAGATCACATCTATTATGGCTGATGCCATGAACCGTCGTATTTACATGATGTCCATGCTAACCATGATATTTTTACCGAGCACCTTTTTGACCGGGTTGTTCGGCGTTAACCTTGGCGGTATTCCCGGTAATGAAGCGAAATTCGGCTTTGGCCTGTTCAGTATGCTGTTGTCATTACTGATAGCCGCGTTCGTCTGGTGGCTAAAGCGAAGCAAATGGTTATAGAAAAACACTATAGAAAAACGTGGCTATAGAAAAAACATGATGCTGTGGTTTATTGGCCCTGAACGGCAACGGTTAATTCCATTTGATTTGAGATAAATCAATAATCACGGCTCACAATTGAGGCATTATCACTTCCGCAGGTGAATACAACGTTGGGCGATAAACGTTGTGCTCCATAATTGTAGTGTTTCTCGTATTGAGTTTTCTACCCTGTGAATTTCGAGTTGCATCGCGGCGAAAAGGGAGTGCAGCCAACAAAGAGGCAACTTGAAAGGCGACGGGTATATGCCGATTAACTGACACATTATGCCGATGCTGATTATTAGCATCGGCTTTTTTTATTGTCACACAATATGACAATCACCGAATTTCGATGATATCTAACCTTTCTGCCTGAAAATCAATCTGCTCGTCATCTCTGATCGCAGATTGAACGGGCAATTCTTCCCGATCAAACGCCAGATCCCCACCATCAATAATTTCACTGCCATGATGAATACTTTTGAAGTCAAACAGATTGAAATCGCTGAGATGAGAGGGAACTACATTCTGCACAGCACGGAACATGGTTTCAATGCGCCCCGGATAACGTTTATCCCAGTCACGCAACATATCTTTAATCACCTGACGCTGTAAGTTAGGCTGCGAACCACACAGGTTACAAGGAATGATGGGAAACGCTTTTGCTTGCGCATATCGTTCAATATCTTTTTCCCGGCAGTAAGCCAGTGGGCGAATAACAATATGTTTGCCATCATCACTGATCAATTTTGGCGGCATTCCTTTTAATTTGCCGCCATAAAACATATTCAGGAAAACCGTCTGTAAAATATCATCACGATGATGTCCCAATGCAATTTTAGTTGCACCCAGCTCAGAGGCTGTGCGGTATAAGATCCCACGGCGCAGGCGGGAACACAGGGAACAGGTGGTTTTTCCTTCCGGAATTTTCTCTTTAACAATGCCGTAAGTATTCTCTTCAACGATTTTATACTCGACGCCCAGTTCATCCAGATAAGCCGGAAGAATGTGTTCGGGAAACCCCGGTTGCTTTTGGTCCAGATTGACGGCGACAAGGGAAAAATTAACCGGCGCACTTTTTTGCAAATTTTGCAAAATTGACAACAGGGTGTAACTATCTTTGCCACCAGACAGGCAGACCATAATGCGGTCGCCTTCTTCTATCATATTGAAATCTGCGATAGCTTGCCCTACATCGCGGCGCAGGCGTTTTTGTAATTTGTTGAAATTATATTGATCTTTTGGAGTATTCATCTCTGTTTGTTCTATACGGTTTCTGATGGCGGTTGAATATAAAAGCCTTGAAAAAAGGTGGCGATTTTATGGTGGAGAACATAAAAAGGGAATAATAATAACGAATGAAAAAGGATTATCAATCAGAGTGAGCAAATATCTCTCCCCGCAGGGGGGAGAGGCGGAGTTTGTGCTTAATGACGATTGCGGGTTTGTACAAACTGGCTGATCAGAACCAATATACCGACGATTAAATAAGCCGCAAAAATGCCAATTAACCACTGCGGCATATCCAATGTCAGAAATGACCACTGTTTCACCGAACAATCACCAAGAGCCTGAAACACTGAAGGCATCCACTCATTCAGTGGCAGCCATGATGGAAAGCTGACCACAAATGCGCAAGTGCTGAAAGGGCTGGGGTAAAGTTGCATCATTGAGTGATCCCATGCAAGCTGTAACCCCTGCCACGCGCCATAAAGCCAGAGCAAAACAGCCAGCCAGCGCAGAGGTGTTTTAGGGGCGATGGCTCCCAGTAATGCAGCACCTAAAATTCCAAATAAAGCAACACGTTCATAGATACACATCACGCAGGGCTGTAATTGCTTCACATGTTGAAAATAGAGTGCAACCGATTCCAGAATCAGCGCTGTTAATGCCATCAGCAGCCAAGCGCCTCGTCCTTGGGAGCGCTGTTTTAAAAAGTGAAACATGTTTTTTCCTAATATGTTGAATATGTGCCTGTCGCTTTTCAAGCCGCCTTTTTGTTACTGCTGATATCCGTCGCCTTTTGAAAGGCGACAGATAATAAGTTAAACAATTAAGCCAATTTTCACCATATATTCAGTGACCGGAAGCAAACAAAACTCGACACACAGTAACCCGACTAATGTCATTACAATAGTATAGGGCAATGCCATCAGTACCATGCGACCGTAGGATAAGCGAATTAACGGAGACAAGGCCGATGTCAGCAGGAACAGGAAAGCGGCTTGCCCGTTCGGTGTTGCCACTGACGGCAAGTTTGTCCCGGTATTGATAGCAACAGCCAGATGTTCATATTGTTCTTGTGAGATCAGGCCATTTTTAAACGCAGCCAAGGCTTCATTGATATATACCGTACCGACGAATACGTTGTCCGATACCGCAGAAAGCAAACCATTAAACAAATAGAATAGCGAAAGTTGTGAAGTTGGTGAAGATTGCAGCACAAACTGAATAAAAGGTGTAAACAATTGTTGATCAACAATAACGGCAACCACCGAAAAGAAGACGGTTAATAATGCCGTAAACGGTAAGGCTTCTTCAAAGGCTTTACCCAGCGCATGTTCTTCGGTAATACCGCAAAATGCGGTGGTAAGGATAATGACGGATAAGCCAATTAGCCCGACTTCGGCTAAGTGGAAAGCCAGAGCGACAATCAGCCAGATACCAATCAGGGCCTGAACGGCAAGCTGGGCTTTTTCCTGTCGGGTGCGTTTTTCACCCGCTTCTTTAGCGTAGTCTTCCAGCACAATGCGTACACGTTCAGGTAAATCAGCACCATAGCCAAACAGTTTGAAATGCTCGACCAGCAGACAAACTAACAGGCCACAGAGAAAAACAGGAATAGTCACCGGTGACATTCGGATAAAAAATGTCACGAAATCCCAACCGACGTGTTTAGCAATGATCAGGTTCTGCGGTTCACCGACCATCGTCATCACGCCACCCAATGCTGTACCGACGCCGGCGTGCATCATCAGGCTGCGTAAAAATGCCCGGAATTGCTCCAGCGTCTGTTTTTTATCTTCACTATCAATGAATTTGTCATCGCTGAGATCCGTATTGCCATTTTGGCTGGAAAGGTAGCGGTGATAGATAGCATAGAAACCCACGGAGACACTGATCACAACGGCGATAACAGTTAAGGCATCAAGGAATGCGGATAAAAATGCGCTTGCCAGACAAAATGCCAGTGCCAGCATTTTTTTGGATCGGATGTTTAACAGCAATTTGGTGAAGGCAAATAATAATAGCTGTTTCATGAAGTAAATTCCCGCAACCATAAAAATCAGCAGCAGGAGAACTTCCAGATTGTTGGCTATTTCATGGCCTATTTGTTTCGGCGAAGTCATACCGATAATCACCGCTTCAATGGCAAGCAGCCCACCCGGTTGCAGAGGGTAACACTTCAGCGCCATTGCCAGTGTGAAAATAAATTCAACGACGAGCATCCATCCGGCAACAAACGGGCTGATAAAGAAAAAGACCAGTGGATTGATTAGCAGAAAAACAATAATCGCCAGCTTGTACCAAGCTGGCGAATGACCGAGAAAGTTTTTTACCACGGCATGTCGTGTACTGATTTCCATTGTGATTGAGATTCCTCTTTGTGATATGTGAAACGATTCTACCTATACCCTATGGATTTCGAGTTACATCGCTTGCTGCAAGCGAGCGAAGCCAACAAAGAGGCAACTTGAAAGACGACGGGTATATACTCTTATCGACAGTAACTTAAAGTTATAACATCATAATTAATCAGACGATAATGATGTTTTTTTATGACATTTTTCACTCTTTCAGGCTTTATTTATTGTGCAACTATGTCGATCAGGTGCATTCTGGTATGATCAGTCACTATTATTAGCTAAAAAAACTGCTTTGGAATAGTTAAAATATGGTAATTAAGGCTCAGAGCCCTGCGAGTTTTGCGGAAGAGTATCTCATTGAAAGTATATGGAATAGTCGCTTTCCACCAGGTTCTATACTGCCGGCAGAGCGTGAATTATCTGAATTAATCGGCGTCACCCGCACTACTTTACGTGAAGTATTACAGCGTCTTGCTCGTGATGGCTGGTTGACTATTCAGCATGGAAAACCAACCAAGGTCAATAATTTCTGGGAAACATCCGGCCTTAATATTTTAGAAACGCTGACCCGTCTTGATCATGACCGGGTGCCTCAATTAGTTGATAACTTATTGTCAGTCCGCACTAATATTGCCGCCATTTTTATTCGTACCGCGTTCAGACAAAACCCAGAAAAATCACTGGAAGTGTTACAGGAAAGAGAGAAGCTAGAGGATACTGTCGACTCTTTCAGTACGGTGGATTACGATATTTTCCGTGGTCTGGCATTTGCGTCAGGAAATCCGATTTATGGATTGATTTTTAACGGATTGAAAGGGCTTTACACCCGTGTTGGCCGGTATTATTTCTCAAACCCTGAAGCCCGTAAACTGGCCCTGAATTTCTATCAGCAACTGAGTTTGCTGTGCCGCGAACAAGCCTATGACAAGATAATGGAATGTGTTCGCAATTATGGTAAGCAAAGTGGAATTATTTGGCATGATATGCAGGGGATCATGTTTGATGATCTGAGCATTTGATATTAAAGATTAATTAATTCAATAAATTAGCTCTGTTTTTGCCTTACTTAAAGTGCCATTATTTATACAAATGTTTATACATGATTCACTGAACGAATTTATAAACAAGGGACAAGATGAGAACAGGGCTAAAGGAAAAAAGGGGAGAGTGGAGGCCATACACTAAACGCACTAAGATAACGACTGACGACGAATATCGTATTCAGTGAGCAGGTCAGAACGTTAAACACTCCGACCTTGTGAAGAGATTACGACGAATTTCGTTGTCACCTATGGAATGATGGAAGAAACCGCCAACTGATAGCCCTGCCAATAAGAAGCCTTGCCCGTTACGGTGATCTCCTGT
Source organism: Enterobacteriaceae bacterium (assembly GCA_031253755.1). Taxonomy (GTDB): domain Bacteria; phylum Pseudomonadota; class Gammaproteobacteria; order Enterobacterales; family Enterobacteriaceae; genus Xenorhabdus. Next base: position 424 of record JAIRVT010000065.1, on the reverse strand, counting down.
CCTTTCTGCAATAGCATTACCGATAGTGCCACATCATCAAAGCCCACGACTCTAAGCGGGTAATCACTGCGGTTCTCGCTCTGTACCTGCATGGTGGCGACTGCCATCACTTTCCCGGTCTGACACTTGATGCGCTTCGGGGCTACGGTAATCTTGCCTGTAACCGTGGAGACTATCGAGGGTGCTTTCTTCTTCGGTCTTCGTGTCATGTTTCACCGCCTGTAGATGATTGGGGTTTTCAATCATAATGAAAATCAGTGACTTAACCCACTGCGAACGTAATACGCACTGAGTTACATACGGGGTAATCCCGCATGTATGAACAAAAGGTGTCACGGAAATAATTATACCTACAAATCACAGGTTAATTGACACGTAGCATAGGATAGAACTTACCATCTTTAAGAGGGTTAGTTTGAGTACA
>JAIRVT010000047.1 GCA_031253755.1 Enterobacteriaceae bacterium | reverse complement strand
ATCGTAGTTAGAAAATCAATGAGGGATTATATGCGAATTAAAATTTTACTCGGTGCATCTGTACTCCTGCTGGCCGGATGCACAACCAACCAACAATTAACGTCTGCCGGTTCTAGTGTCCGTTTTGTGGATACTCAGCCGGGCAGTGAATGTCAGCGGTTGGGTGAAGTGACGGGAACGCAGAGCAACTGGCTCAATGGTGTTGGCAACGAAAGCAGCTCTATGCGTGGCGCTGCTAATGATTTACGAAATAAAGCGGCTGAAATGGGTGGCAACGTCATTTATGGCGCAAACAGCCCATCAGATAGCTTTCTTAATAACTTCGTTCCTCTTGATAGCAAAATGGTTGGACAAGTCTATAAGTGCCCTGAGCATTCTTAAGAAAGCATAAAAAAGAACGCAAAATTGTTGGGCAATGCCCAGAAAAGTGTTTGAATTTCTGCGCACTGCCCATGATAAAAGTTTTCGCTGATGATTAATCGTTCTTTAAGCCCAAATCTAACGGCGTTTTGCTGGGTTCTCCACCGATTTCCCGTGTCAGGCAGGGAATTAAATAGCCGGAAACTTTCGCCAATAATTCCCGCATAATCGCTTTTGCCTCTTCATCACCGACAAGAAAATGCGCCGCTCCCTGAACCTTATCCAGTACATGTATGTAATAAGGTAAAATACCTGCATCAAATAACGCATTACTTAAATCGGCCAGCGTATCGGCATTATCATTGATGTCACGCAACATCACGCTCTGGTTCAACAGTGTCACACCGGCCTGTTTCAGCCGTTTCATACTATTGCGAAATGCGTCATCAATTTCGTTGGCATGATTAATATGCGTGACCATAATGACCTGCAAAGTTGATTGTGCCAAACGGTTACAGAGTGAAAGCGTAATTCTGTCCGGGATCACCACAGGCAAACGGGTATGAATACGTAACCGTTTAATATGCGGGATAGACTCAAGATGCGTGATCAGCCAATCCAGTTCATGATCCTTTGCCATCAGCGGATCGCCACCAGAAAAAATAATCTCATCCAGCTCATGATGCTGTGCAATATATTCCAGTGCCGCCTGCCAGTTATTTTTATTCCCTTTATTATCCTCATAGGGAAAATGGCGGCGGAAGCAGTAACGACAATTAACTGCGCACCCGCCTTTAACCAGTAATAACGCGCGATTGTGATACTTATGCAGCAATCCGGGAACCACCGGATGTTGTTCCTCTAACGGATCGGTGGTAAAACCAGCCAGCGTTTCAAATTCTTCTCGTGCGGTCAGAACTTGCAGTAGCAGGGGATCGCGTGGATCACCTTTCTTCATTCGTGACACAAATGCCCTTGGTACACGCAAAGGAAACAGGCGCCGCGCCTCATTCCCCTCTTTCAACTGGGCGTGCGTATTCAGGGACAGCAATTGCAACAACTCATTAGGATCAGTGATAACATCTGCAAGTTGTTGTAGCCAGACTTCTCTGGCGGGGTGAATATGGGTTATAATGTGTGCCATTTTTTGGCTAGGCCATTTTCGTTAAAAATTAGAGGATCTCCATGGCTACTTATAGTACCAATGAATTCCGTTCAGGTCTTAAAATCATGTTAGATGGCGAGCCGTGCGCTATTCTTGACAGTGAATTTGTTAAACCAGGTAAAGGGCAGGCATTTGCCCGTGTTCGTCTTCGTAAGTTAATTTCAGGTAAACTGCTGGAAAAAACTTTTAAATCAACAGACTCCGCTGAAAGTGCAGATGTTATGGATATGAACCTGACTTATCTGTACAACGACGGTGAATTCTGGCATTTCATGAACAACGAAACTTTCGAGCAATTAGCTGCGGATGAGAAAGCCGTTGGTGACAATGCAAAATGGCTGATCGATCAGGCAGAATGTATTCTGACACTGTGGAACGGCCGTCCTATCTCTGTGACTCCACCAAACTTCGTTGAACTGGAAGTCATTGAAACCGATCCAGGTCTGAAAGGTGATACCGCCGGTACAGGTGGTAAACCTGCTACACTGAGCACAGGTGCAGTCGTTAAAGTTCCTCTGTTTGTGCAGATCGGTGAAATCATTAAAGTGGATACCCGTTCTAACGAGTACGTTTCTCGCGTTAAATAATCGCGTTTTGTTATTCTAAAAAAACCACAGTCTTTTCGTCCAGAGGTTGTGGTTTTTTATTGTGTTATCGCTATAATCCGGCTTCATTTCTTCCTGTTATCCGGGACGACCCGAATAACGTCATCACATTGGGGACGACCCCATCATTAAATGAATGGATTTCCATTTAAATACCCTGTGGATTTCGAGTTGCATCGCGGCGGCAAACGGCAAATTCGTCGGGAACGAATTTGAACAGCCAACAAAAAGGCAACTTGAAAGACGACGGGTAAAAGGTGAAAAAACATGTCTTCTTGGTTAATACTTCTTATCGCAGGTTTACTTGAAGTTGTGTGGGCAGTGGGTTTGAAATACACACACGGTTTTTCCCGTTTAACGCCGAGCTTAATCACCCTCAGTGCAATGGCACTCAGTATGGGGTTATTGGCTTATGCGATGAAAAATCTACCGGCAGGAACCGCTTATGCTGTGTGGACGGGAGTTGGCGCCGTAGGCACAGCGATTTTCGGCATTCTGGTATTAGGGGAATCAGCGAATATCGCCAGAATAGTGAGCCTGGGCCTGATTGTTGCTGGCATTATTGGCTTAAAACTGGCCAGTTAACCGTTCATAATCCCAGCATAATTCAAAACCCAACGCTCTTTAACCCAGCACGGTGCTGGGTTTTATTTCCATTTATTCTTCGCATACTGACTTTTCACAAAGTTACTTTTTCGCATAACGAGAAGGCCATATTTCTTCTGGTGTACGGCCTAACGCGTCGGCAATCAAACGTTCCCCTTTCGGCCAGTGGCGTTGCAGGGCATTGGCAAGCGTTGATGATGCTAATCCGGCAGTACGTGATACTTCTGACAATGTTGTACCGCGTTTTTTCAATTCAGCAATGATATCGGCGGAATGCCAATCTTTATTTTCCATTCTTAGGTTCTCCGATGACCTATCATTTTTCGATTAAAAAGAAATTATCACTTTGTAGACTATGAGTCACAAATAATAACACAACTCTACATTAAATGTGACTCATAGTCCGTGGTCGTATAAGTAACATGAATCGATACTTATCCGATGAAAACATCTAGCAACATTAAATTCATTTTTGGGCAAAGAATCAGATATCTCAGGAAAGAGTCAGGGATGTCGCAGGAGGCGTTTGCCGATAAATGTGGGTTGGACAGAACTTATATCAGTGGAATTGAACGTGGTGTCAGAAATCCTACCCTAGAAATCGTTCATGTCCTTGCAGATGGATTACAAATTGAAATCAAGGAATTATTTGATTTTGAAGCATCCATATCCGTCCGTTAATTTTCTTTCAAGTGAATTTTTTTAGCCAGTGAACGCTTTGACCAGTGAACGTTTTGGTCATAAGAAACCACCTTTGAACATGTTCCTTCCACACTCAAAGGTGGTTAAAAATAATGCCGTCAGTGCTCTGTCTCACCAATATTTCTCAGCGCATCAATAACCATCTGCCAGAATTTAGCTTGATCCAGCTTTACCGCAACCTGAGTATGGCAATCTGCCGGTGGCGGAGCACGAAAATCAGCGACCGTCATGCCGGTGGTTAAAACACCGGCGAGCTCAATATTAACCGGAACTTTTCGCGTAGTCATAACACTCGGATCGATGACATAAGCGACTGCGCAAGGATCATGAACCGGAGGCGCAGCAAAACCCTGACTATCCTGATAGCTCCTGCCATAAAATTCCAGTGCATCCACGACAAACTGCGACGTGCGGGTTTTTATTCCGGCAATCTCGGCCATCACCTCTGGCGTTGCCTGAGCCTGATGAGTGAGATCTAACCCGACCATCGTCAGTGGCCATTTCTCATTGAAAACAATGTGAGCCGCTTCGGGATCAATGATGATATTGAATTCAGCAACCGCGCTCCAATTCCCCGTGTGGTAACCCCCTCCCATGAGCACGACTTCTTTCACCCGTTCAACAATCTGAGGCGCTTTACGGGCAGCAAGGGCGATATTCGTCAACCCTGCGGTTGGCACTAATGTGACACTTTTAGGAGGATGTTCCATGATGATATCGATTATCAAATCAACGGCATGACGAGAGTCCAGCTTCAGTGAAGGTTCAGGTAATACCGGGCCATCCAAGCCGGTTTCACCATGAATATCAGGTGCATTTTGGATAGCTCTTACCAACGGACGATGGCATCCGGCAGCAAATGGAACGTTGTGAATATTGGCAATACGTGCAACGGAAAGCGCATTACGCGTTACTTTTTCTAAGGTTTGGTTACCCACAACGGTTGTGACAGCCAAAAGTTCGATATTAGGGTTACCATGAGCAAGCAACATGGCAATGGCATCATCATGCCCAGGATCGCAATCGAGGATGATTTTCTTTCTACTGGGGAGCATATTTATTCCTTATATGACCTATACCCGTCGTCTTTCAAATTGCATCTTATATCTCCCCGCGCAGCGGGGAGATATAAGCATTCACATGGTTTTGTAAATTGCAGGTTTTGCAAACTGCAACGTGAAGTTGGATTGGTATAAATAACCTGAATGACATAAATCTGAATGACATAAATATCGTGCCTAAACGCAAATATACCCTTCAAGAATAATTTATGATCAATAAAAATTCCTCCGCTGATTATCACAAAATAACAAAACAGCAAATCTTAAATTGTTAATAAAAACATAAATTATTGTGATTCAATTAACATGTATTCAACAAATTATTTGAGCATTTTTAACTCATGTGATTCATATATATACAGAGTGGAAATCTTTGAATTACCTTTTTATTAACTTATTAACATTTAATTTAACGCACTTTTATTGCGATGCTCACGGGGTGTCATATGAATAATCAGATAGATTCATTAACATACTACGCAGCAACCAAAAAATATGATCTGCGCTTTCCAATGCTGACAGACGATCTGGATGTGGATGTGGTTATCATTGGTGGTGGATTTTCCGGCATCAATACGGCATTGGAGCTGGCAGAAAAAGGAATTACCAATATCGCTATATTGGAAGGCCGGACGCTGGGATATGGTGGAACAGGCCGCAATGGCGGGCAGATTATGACGGGCATTGGTCATGATTTGGATCGGATTAAACGCCACGTCGGCGAAAAAGGTCTGGAAACCATCTTCAAAATCAGCAATCTGGGTGCAGGGATCATCCGTGATCGGGTTGCCAAATATGATATCAAAGCAGATTTATGTCGCGGCTATGTCTATCTGGCCTATAACTCGCGGCAAGATAAAACCTTGCAGAGTTGGCTGCCAGAGTTTAGGGCTGCCTCCCCGGATGAAGACATTGAACTTTATACCGGCTCAGAGGTTAAAAAAGCCATCGGCTCAGATCGTTATACCAGTGCGATAAAGCACATGGGTGGCGGGCATGTTCATTCGCTGAACTTACTGTTGGGTGAAGCGAAAGCGGTCTCTGAGTATGGCGTCAAAATTTTCGAAAATAGTCAGGTCTTGAATGTCGAATATGGCTCACGGGTCACTGTGCGTACCGCAATGGGTTCGGTGCGAGCCAATAAAATGCTCTGGGCCTGTGATTCATTCCTGAACGGCCTTGAACCAACCATCTACAAAAAAACCATTAACACTTACGCCTTCCAGTTAATGACGGAAGCCTTACCTGATGAGCTGATCGAAAAGATCAGCCCGATTCGCGGCGCCTACAGCGATATCAGCCCGGTGATCAATTACTTCCGTGTCACCAAAGAAAACCGGCTGCTGTTCGGCAGCGCAACGCAATATCTTGAATATATGCCGGCGGATTTGAAAGTCTGGAATCGCAAACGCATGTTGGATATTTACCCTTACCTGAAAGACGTCAACATTGAGCTGGCCTGGGGTGGGCCGATGGCGTGCAGCGTCAGCCTGTTCCCGCAAATCGGCTCCTTACAGAAGCACAACAATGTGTTTTACGTTCAGGGATACTCAGGCTTTGGCGTCACGCCGAGTCATATTATCTGCAAAATACTGGCAGAGGGAATGAGTGAAGGCTCTGACCGCTATTCCCTGCTGAGTTCCATTCCACACCTCAATGTTATTGGCAAAGATAAATTTAGAAACCTGCTCCTTTCCGGCGGCAAAACCTGGCATCAGGTTTCAGGCTATTGGAAAGGACGTCGTTAAACAAAGGTATTAAGTGAAAGTATTAAACAAAGGTAAAAGCCATGATTAAACCGTTATTGTTAAAAAAAGCACTTCCTGAATTAATGCCGATTGGCAGTGTCTCCAATCTGGGTTCTGTTGTGGTTGAGGGCGACCCGCAGGCGAGTGTTGCTATGGTCCACGGCGCACCAGAAGATAACCTGACTTGCGGTATTTTTGCCTGTACCAAAGGGAAATTTAAGATGGTTTACCCATTTGATGAAATGGCAACGGTTCATGAAGGATCCGTGAAACTGACCGATGTTAAAACCGGCGTCATGGTTGAATACCATCAAGGTGACTCATGGTTTGCGGCGAAAGGCACAGAAGTGCTATGGGAAATTACCGGCGAACGTTTCGTTAAACACTATATGGCCTGCATCAACGCTCAGGTTTCAGACTGACAAGAGAGGAACATAATGGGTGAGATCACCTTACTCGAATCCGTCACCGCTTTTTTGCAACGCGCTCACGGTCACTACATTAACGGGCAATTCACCCGTGGTCAGGAAAATCAAACCCTTCCGGTGGTGAATCCGGCGTCTGGTGAAGTGATCGCGACAGTCAATCAAGGCAGTGAAGCAGAAGCTGATGCGGCAATGCAGGCGGCATCTCAGGCTTTTCACGGCTCATGGGCGCAGATTTCCCCTATCGAGCGTGGAAATTGCCTGAACCGATTAGCGGATTTACTGCAAAAACAGGGTGAAGAGCTGGCTCAGCTGGAAAGCCTCTGTTCAGGGAAAACCATTCAGTTATCACGCATGCTGGAAATAGGCGCTTCTGCCGATTATTTGCGTTATTTCGCTGGCTGGTCGAGCAAAATCAGTGGTGAAACGCTGAATGTTTCATTGCCCTCTTTTCAGGGAGAGCAATATACCGCCTTTACCCGCCGTGAGCCGGTGGGTGTGGTAGTCGGCATTATTCCCTGGAATTTCTCGATTATGATCGCCATCTGGAAATTGGGAGCGGCATTAGCCTGTGGCTGTACAATTGTCCTCAAGCCCAGCGAATATACGCCGCTGACCATGTTGCGTGTGGCAGAACTGGCGAAAGAAGCCGGCATTCCTGATGGTGTCATCAATATCGTCAATGGAACAGGTGCCGATGTGGGAGCGAAGCTGCTCGCCCATCCGCTCTGCGCCAAGGTCACTTTTACCGGTTCAATTCCTACAGGCCGGCGGGTGGGTCAATCCGTTATGGAGCATGGCGGGCTTCGGGCGACGCTGGAATTGGGTGGCAAAAATGCGGCGGCTTTCCTGCCAGATATGTCGGTTGAAAAAATTGTCGATGGCATATTGGAAGCGGGTTACCTGAATCAGGGGCAAATCTGCGCCGCTGCGGAACGTTTCTATATTCCTGCGGTTCATATGGAAGCCGTTTTAACATTACTGTCTGAATGCTTATCGGCAATGAAAATCGGCTCTCCCCTTGATGAAACGACCGAAATGGGGCCGTTGGCAAACAAAGCCCATTACGAAAAAATTCTGGCTCTGTTTGAAAAAGCCCGTCAGGAGGGCAATGAGATCGTCTATGGGGGTCAGGCGTTGGCCGGGCAAGGCTTCTTTGTCATGCCAACCGTGATCCGGGCCAACAGTGCTGACGATACGCTGATGAAAGAAGAGACATTCGGGCCAATAGGCACATTCCTCAGTTACGATAATGAAGAGGAGTTGATTCGCCTGATCAATGCAACGCCCTTTGGTTTAGCAGTCAGTTTATGGACAAACGATTTGACGAAAGCGATGCGGATGATCCCACAGATTCAGGCAGGTATGCTCTGGATAAACATGCACACATTGCTTGATCCCGCCGTTCCGTTTGGTGGCATGAAATCTTCCGGCATCGGCCGCGAATTTGGGAAAGCCTTTATCGAGCACTATACGGAATTGAAATCGGTCATGATGCGTTATTGACGGCCACCGATATTGATTGTCATCAATATGTCATTAATGCGTCACCTTCATGTCATATTGGGTGTTTACTATTCGGGCCAATATTAAAAGCCATGCGTCTTTTTTATTCGCCCGAATATCCCGAACAAAGGAAACATCGATGTCTCGTCAAAATCTGTCTCGTCACTTCGCATCCCTTATTCAGATAAAAAATCGTCAGGCAAAAAAGCTCGTTATCCTTAGCGCCGCGCTGGTGATATCAGGAGCCTGTTTTTCTGCACAAGCCAATAATGCAGGCAACATCATGGCGGAGCAGCGTTCTGCTCATGGCGATATTACCCAATTTGGTGGCGCCCGCCGCCTGACTCAGGATCAAACAAACGCACTTAAGGCTGCATTGAGTAATAAAAAAGCCAAAAACGTCATTCTGTTTATTGGCGATGGTATGGGCGATTCTGAAATCACCATAGCCCGTGATTATGCCGAAGGTGCCGGTGGTTTTTTTAAAGGCATCGATGCCCTTCCTTTCACCGGCCAATACACGCATTACTCCCTGAATAAAGAGACAAAAAAACCTAATTACGTTACCGATTCTGCGGCCTCAGCCACGGCGTGGGCAACCGGAACGAAAACCTATAATGGCGCGTTAGGTATTGATGTGTTTGGTAAGGCGCATCAGTCATTACTGGAACTGGCAAAGCAAAATGACAAAGCGACCGGAAACGTCTCGACGGCTGAAATTCAGGATGCCACTCCCGCCGCGCTGTATGCCCATGTCACCAACCGTAAATGCTACGGTCCGCAAGAAACATTAAAAACCTGTCCGGCTGATGCGTTGGAAAATGGCGGAACAGGTTCGATTACAGAACAACTATTGACCGCACGGGCGGATGTCACTCTCGGAGGAGGCGCCGAAAGTTTTACACAATCATCAACCGCTGGCGCAAATAAAGGCAAGACACTGAAACAACAGGCCATCGAACAGGGGTATCAGTGGGTCACTGATATCAACTCACTGAAAAATATTCAGGAAGCTAATCAGAAAAAACCCGTATTGGGCCTGTTCAATAACGGAAATATGGGTGTGATCTGGGAAGGGCCGAAAGCGGTGTACCACGGCAACATGAATGAAGCACCGGTGAAGTGTGAAATCAATGCCAAACGCAGCGCTGATGAACCGACACTGGCACAGTTAACAGAGAAAGCAATTGATTTGTTGAAAGCGAACAAAAACGGATTTTTCTTGCAGGTAGAGAGTGCCTCAATTGATAAACAGGATCATGACGCTAACCCCTGCGCCCAAATTGGCGAAACCGTAGCATTAGATCAGGCACTCCAGATTGGCTTGAAATTTGCCAAACAACACGGGGATACCCTCATCATTGTGACCGCTGATCATGCCCATTCCAGCCAGATTATTGAGCCTGATGTCAAATCCCCCGGCCTGACTCGTTCGCTGATCACCAAAGATGGTGCCGTGATCACCATCAACTACGGCAATTCAGAAAAAGGTAGCCAGAACCATACCGGCGCCCAATTACGTGTTGCTGCTTATGGTCCCCATGCCGCCAATGTTGTCGGTTTAACGGATCAGACAGATCTGTTTTTTACTATTCGTGATGCGATGGGATTGAAACAATAAAACGGCAATATAAATAAAATAACTATTGTTCAGAATTGAAATAATAGGCGCACTCCAATTTTCTGAAAATAAGATAATTGGAGTGCGCTTATACTCACCCAACTTAAATATACGTGTTCTATATTCCCGTACCGCTGGGATATAGAACACTTAGCACCGCCTTGCGGATTGAAACTTAAATATTACAGAGTATTTAATATGATTATCAATATTTACCATAATGTAGTTAAATAAAAGCAATCTTATTTTAATACCATCTTATTGTAAGAAATAATTAAAGAAATCAATAAAAGAAGTTAAATTTTCATTATGAATCATCGTTTCAGCCTGTAATATAGCTTGTGCCCTATCAGGAAATCTCAGTGTCATATCAGCGATAATCCAATCTTTAAATGTTCCACTATAATAGCATCCAGTCCACCAATCTTTCATCATATTAATTGTTTGAATATCAAATGGCTCTGTATTTAACGCATGATGATTAATCATTGCACGTAGGCTATTTGTACTTAAAATGTGACTTGATGGAGTAATATCCTTTATAAATGATACATATAATTTTTCGTAAGTCTCAAAAGACATATTCACATGAGTATGGCTTCCAAATATATTATCGAATAAAGGTGTTCTGGTATCTAACCGCCACATATTACTCCTTCCATATTGTACAAATCCAAATTTTTCAAATGCGTTACGGATTGTAGGCATTTCATTCCTCGAAACTATGCTGGTGATAGCAGGCCAATTAGCATGAATATTATTTATTCGACTATCACCTATCCTTTCGAGACCTTCCCTACCTCCCAAGTTTTTAATCAATCTAAAGTGATAAGCATACCTTGATTCTCTGGCAGCCAGAGATCCTCCTGCTACCGCATGACTACCGCTACTCCCCGCCTGCGCCGCCCCTACGTCACTCAGCCCATGAGAAAAACTGTCTATCATCCGCTCTCCAACTTGCCGCATGCCCCTCACCAGACCGATCAGCACCTCGCTGCCCAAACTGAGCGCCCCAAGCCCCAGAGACACCCAGCCCAGTATGGCCGAGGCCTGCGGGTCGCTCTCTTCTGTCACGGCGCTGGCAATGCCGGTGGCATCGCCTAAAAAACCGACGCCCGCAAAAATGGCCGCGCCAATACTCAGGGACGCGCCGCCGGTGGGGATCACCATCACCAGCCCCGCTATCAGGCCAATGACGCCAAACCCGATGCCGAAAATACTGCCCCAGCTCATATGCCCGCTGGGGTCGCTGCGGTTAACCGGGTCGCCCAGACAGTAGGCATACGGGTTCAGCCCGCCGGCCCCGAACGGGCTGAGGCTGTCCGGGGCGGTAAAGCGCATCAGCACCGGGTTATAGGTGCGGTAGCCATTGCCCAGATGGTAACCGCCACCCAGCGGATCAGCCCGTTCGCCGGTATACCCGGGCAGCAGCGGGTTCTGCCCGTCAGCCGCCTGCTGGCCGTATGGCGTATAGCGATAACGGGCGGGGGATCCGCTGCCCTGCTGGCTGAGCAGCACACTGCCCTGCGGGTCCGTGCCCAGCAAGGATGCCCCGGCATCCGTAATGACTGCCGCCGTCGCGCCGTTCGCCTGCACCAGCCGGGTTTGCGCGCCGCTTTCACGCTGAATTTCCATCACCCGCGTGCTGCCCTGATAGTACAGCTCCTGTGTCTGCGCATTTTGGCGGTGCAGCGCCAGCCGCCCGGCGGCATCGTAGCCGTACCGGCTCGCGTTCCCGTCCTGCGTGGCAGAAATCAGCCGCCCCAGTGCATCGTAGGCCAGTTCACGCCCGGCTTCATCGTGGATCAGCCGGCCGGCGTTATCGTAATCCAGCGTGATTTCCGCTGGGTAGCTTGGGTGTGTATGGGTGATGCGCTGGAGCTGGCAGGCATCGGACGGGCTGTAGCTGAAGGTTGCGGTGTCCTGACTGCCGTCCGCCAGCGTGGTGATGCAGGTCAGGATATTGCCGAGCCGGTCATGGCGGAACTGCTGGCGGTTCAGGGTCATCCCGTAGGCATCGCGCGGGCATTCGGCCCCTTCGCACTGGTAATCCGTCAGCCAGCGTCGCGCCGCATCGTAGGTGTAGTTTTCCTGCCGTAACAGCCCGTCCTGCTGCGAACGGGTGACGCGGCGGGCGAGCTGGCCCAGCACGGTATAGTCCTGTTCCAGCGTCAGGACATCCGCTCCGCTTTCAATCCGCCGTCCGGTTTCCCGGCCCAAGTCATCCCATGCCAGCGTGGTGGTGAGCGGCTGTGGGCTGCGTTTATCCTGTACCGTCCAGCGGCTGACGCGGCTGGCGGCATCGTAGAACAGGGCCACGCGCATCGTGTCATCGTACAGCTCCACCGGACGCCCCAGCGTGTCAAACCGCAACCGGCGCGTTTGCCCCGTTTCGCCGGCGGTTGCAAAATCCCGGTACGCCGTCAGTTTTCCCGCCGGGGAGTAGCTGTATTCAGCATTCCGTGCGGCGCCCGCCCCGGTACCGTCAAACTGCACGGTTTCCTGCTGCAACTGCCCGGCGGAGGTATAGCTGAGCTGCCGGGATGCCTGTCCGTCCGCCACGGCCCGAACCAGTGCGCCGGTTGTCGCGTCATAGGTAAAATCCTGCCCGATATCCGTGGCTCTCAGCTGGAGCAGCGCGTTGCCCAGCTTCGGTTCATGCAGCTGGTATGATTTCTGCCCCAGCGGGTCGGTGACCGTCACCGGCGCCGGGTTACTGCCCTGATAGGTGGCCGTGTGCGTCCGGCCGCCCACGGTGGTGCGGGTCACCCGGCTCAGGCTGTCAAATTCGCGGCTGCCCAGCACGTTGCCGTCCGCTTCAATCTGCGTCAGCAAATGGCCGCTGCTGAACGGCGCGTAGTGTTTGCGCACCGCCATGCCGTCGCTGTGCCGGATCACCGCGATCCGGCTGAACAGGTCATAGGTGTAATCGGTCCGCTGTCCCAGCGCATCCACCGTGGCACGCAGCCGCCCCAGGCCGTCATAGACATTGCGCTGCTGGCTGGCCTGCCGGCCCTGACTGTCGAACTGCGTCACCGTCAGCGGCTGCTGCCGCAGGTCATAAACCGTTTCCGTGTAACCGAACGCCAGCCCGTCCGCTTCCGTCTGGCTGCGGGCGGTCAGCGTCACCGGATCGTACTCCTGCCGGAGACATTTGCCCGTGCTGTCGGTCACCCGCGCAGGCTGGCCCCAGTTGTCGTAGGTGGTCTGTTGCTGAACGGAAACCGCCTCCGTCTGGGTCGGATCGCTGCCCAGCGGCAGCCAGTCATGCTGGGTTTGGGTGATGACCCGCCCCCAGCTGTCCCGCGCCGTCTCGGATACGGTGCGCCAGCCTGCTTCTTCCTGCCCTTTCGCCAGTATCTCCTGCTGGCAGGCCTGACCGCACCCGTCCGACCGCTGCCGCACCTGATTGCCCCAGACATCCTCCTGCGTCGTGGTCAGCTCATTCGCCTGCTCAATCCCATACTCGTATTGGTTACCGCGGGCATAAGGGGTGTCGTCATTGTCTTTTTGCAGCAGCAGGCGCCCCAGCGCATCGTAGATATACCGCACCGTGCAGCCCAGCGGATCCTGTTCGTTCAGGGTCTTACCGCTGGCACACGATTTCACCTGTGTGCCGCTGGCGGTCAGCCCGTCGTGCCCGCGCCACTGCGCGGTGCTTTGCAGTCTTCCGGTGGTCAGGCTGTAGCTGAACGTCTTCCGGTGGGTCCAGCCCGTTCCGGTCCCGCTGTACACCGTCTCTTCAACCGACGCTGCCCGCCCGTGATGCGGCTGATCCGGCTGATCCACATACCGGGTCTGGCTGTCACTCAGTAATTGCCCGTCACTGTATACCGCCTGCCCGGTGCAGACGACAGCAAAATCTGTCAGGCTGCCGGGACGGGTGGACAGCTTCGCATACTGGTAGCGCACCTGATGCACCGGCGTATCATCATAACTGTCAGGCGCCGGAATGACGGTTTTGGTTTTCACATAACGGACAAAACCGTGCGGATCGGCCGGGCACAGATCCGCCTCGCCGCCGGCCGGATAATAGGTCCACTCAGTGCGGGTGCCATCCGGTGTGGTCTGAACCGTCGGGTTACCCGCGGTGTCAAATTCAGTCTGGGTCGTTTCCGCCCGCTGGCCGCGGTCATTGTTCAGGTACACGGTGGCGGATTGCGGCAGCTGGAACTGCGGCGGCTGGCTGTCAAAATCCTGCCCGGTACGGGCATAATAGGTTGTCTCATGCCGGCGCTGGCAGTCGTTTTGTTGCACGTTTTCGGCAACCAGCAGGTGGTAGTTATTGTAAGTCCGGGTAATGTGGCGCTGTTCCGTGCCGTTATCCCAGTGCTCCGTTGAGCCGTACTGGTAATCGGTCATCACGCCGTACAGATAGTCCTGATGCGGGCTCCAGTCTCCGCCGGCGCCATAGCCCAGAAAGTTACTGTGGGTATAATCATAGGCCCGCTCATGGGTGACGCCCTGTCCGGCCCACTGGCGATAGCGGGTGACATACGGTAACGGCGGCAAATGCGCGTTGTCCGGGAAACGGTGCCCCTGCCGGGCATAATCCACCTGCTGTTTCATCCCCGTGGGCGACGTGATTTGGTCTAAAAACCGGCAGTCCGGATCATAATCCAGTTGCCACTGCAAGTCCTGACTGCCGGACGTGGTGGTGATTTTATCCACATACTGGTTATACAGGGTCACCTTGACCTGATAGTGCTCCGGGCTATCCGGCCAGACGGTGATCTGCGCATACGAGCCGAATTCGTAATCAACCGTTAACAGCGTGGTATTCTGGTCGGCAACCGACACCAGATGCGGCGTGGGTCCATAGGAAAAGTCCCACGCCAGCGTCAGATAATCCCCCTGCGGGCTGATGATTTTCACCGGCACTTTCAGATCAAACGCATTATTCGGCCCGGTGAGAATTTCAATCAGGCCGGATTTATGGGTAACCCGGTAATGATTCTGCGCCACGTCTTTTTCAAACCGCACCACATCCTGTTTATACTGCCGCAAAAAAACCTGTTCATCGTTTTCATACACCTTATACTGCTCGCCGGTGGAAAGCGCCAACAGCCGGTTTTGGCTGTCATATTGCGTCAGCCCCAGCGAAAAGCCGATGCCAAAACCGAGGTCGTCCGTATTCAGCGGGCTGTAAGACAGGGCCAGCGTCAGTTCCGGCCCCAGCAGATGATTGCCGGTAAGATGCGCCAGCGGCATCACATAATTAAATAATCCGGTACGCGGATCGACATGACCGGTGGCGGTGCTTTGGAAATTCGCCGCCTGGGAGAAGAAATCGTTACTCATGGCTGGTGCCTATTTAAGGGTATGAATAATTCATACTAAATATAATAAAATGAATTTAATTAATATTCACTGAAATAACTTTTAAATTCGATAAAGTTTAAATTTCAATTTGTAAAACGACCAGAAGGATTATATTTTTTCGCTGCACGGGTAAATATAACACGCATCTTGAAGTTGGATTGGTATAAATTAATTAATATGATAATTTCACATATCATGTGTTAGATTATTTTAAAAAATATTTTAGGATTCAGGAGGGGAATCTGAAAAATGAACTAGTTGCTCATCATTTTCACTATTACTATTTTCCACCACCCAAATTTTACCTTCATTCCCATATTGATCATAAATAATAATATAAAAATCATACCAAGTATTATATGACGGAGCATCTTTATACATGACCTGAATCACAGTAAAACAAACAGTATTCGATTGTTGTCTTATTTTAATATCGACAGGAAAATCAACATTCACCCCCATCCACTCTCTATTGCCGATGGAAACAGTGGCTTCATCGCCTAACACCCAAAAAAAATGAGCAATATAACCCCGTTTATCATCATTAGTACCTCGATAAAGCTGATGAGCATTACCCGCCATATTGTGATCATCTGCTAATTTCACAATATAACGTCTTCCATATGCATCTTTTGGGTCAATTGATACGTAAGTATTATATTGTTCCCAAGTATCACCTGTATGGTGCCCAGTGATAAATTCACGATCCAGTGTGATATTGGCAATTTCATAAACTATTTCTTTAAGAGCGAAAAGTTCTACATGAGACTCTATTGGTGAACCTATTTTGGTAGAGTGATCGCCATCAGGCGCATGCACCAATACAGCAATGTTTTTAATTGTATTTTTTACTGAAGGTGAACAATATACATAATAAGTTAATTTATTAGTTAATCTTGATCCGTCATTGGGTTGTGAATAATTCTCCATGAAAGAATCATATCCAGACATAACAACAGCAGTAAATTCATTGGGCGAATCTGAATATGCCCACGTAAAACCGCTATCTTCCCCCACATCCATAGCTAATTTTTCACCTGTATTATAATCAATAAGCCAAGTATTCGCTGCCATCACTTCATTGGGAACTGATACGTAATCACCATTAATATCTACTGCCGATATATAAACATCAACAATCACTTGATGTCTTTTATTGGAAAATAAATTAGCTTTATCCCCGCCTTGATGTAAATTAATATATAAATTAACTATTCCATGCCAAGGTAAAGATTGATCTGTATTCTTTATTGTATTATTAGCATTCATAAAGCTCACCTCTAATAAATTTTCTTTGGAAATTTATATGGTTTTTCATAATAGTGAGAAGATCAGTAGTGATTTTTCCTTATCCCGCGCGGTGCGCGGGATAAGGAATATCCCTATCATTTTGGAAATCTATTTAAAAACTCAATTCAAATCAATTTATTTATCTTAATAAAGATTAGACACAACATCAAAAAATTTCCAGAAAAAATAATAAAAATAAATCTCACATTAATTAATATAAATTAAATTTTAAAGTCTAAATTAAATAAAAAAAGCAAGGCGTTATTATTTATGGATATATTTTTTATAAGACTATTTAATAATATTAATTTATCAAACCAATTTTATTGAGTATATAAAGTTCGTGAGAATAGTAAATATACCAGCCTCCTTTCAAGGTGCATCTAATATCTCCCTGCGCAGCGGGAAAATATTAGCATTCACATTGTCTTGTAAACTGCAACTTGAAGTTAAATTGGTATATCTTTCGGCAGGATAAAACTGATAGAGCAAGGGCGTTTCAAATCGGAAAATAGGGTGAAAAAACGAATGGTTATACTGGGTTAGTTCGATATAAGTAATAGAACGAAGAGAAGAGGATATATGACAGGAGGCAAATAAGTTTAACAGTGGTGCGAAGGGGGGGACTTGAACCCCCACGTCCGTAAGGACACTAACACCTGAAGCTAGCGCGTCTACCAATTCCGCCACCCTCGCAGGTACTGCTACTTAGTCTTGCTGCTTATCTGAAGCGTTTCCTTGACAGTTATCTGATTTGGTGCGAAGGGGGGGACTTGAACCCCCACGTCCGTAAGAACACTAACACCTGAAGCTAGCGCGTCTACCAATTCCGCCACCCTCGCAAATTCAGAAACTATCATTTAAGTGGATAATCACCTAAACAGACAGCATGGGGGCGCATTCTAGCCATTTTATGGCAGACGTCAATCATTATTTCGCAGTGAAAAGCATGATCGGCGTAAAATTGACTGCTCCCCGCCGTAAACGGCGAGGATTCCCACTTCACAGAGCCGAACCTAAGCCGCAGCAGGCGATTTAGGGTTTACCGTCTCTCCGTGGGCTAACACTGCCAGCCCGGCAGC
>JAIRVT010000026.1 GCA_031253755.1 Enterobacteriaceae bacterium | reverse complement strand
CACCAATATCTTGATAGCATCACGATGGTCGAAATTGATGCCGGTGTCATTGAATTTTGCCGCCAATATCTGCCGAACCATCATGCAGGCGCGTATGACGACCCCCGTTTTAAACTCGTGATCGATGATGGCGTCAATTTCGTTAACACGGCTTCCTTTAACAGCGTTGCGGATAAATTTGATGTCATTATTTCTGACTGTACTGACCCTGAAGGGCCGGGGGAAAGTTTATTCACCTCTGAATTTTATGCAGGCTGCGCGCGCTGTCTGAATGAAGGCGGTATTTTTGTCGCGCAAAATGGCGTCTGTTTTCTGCAACAGGATGAAGCGATAACAAGCCATCAAAAACTGGCGCCGTATTTTACTGACAACAGTTTCTATCAGGCGGCGATCCCGACTTATTACGGCGGGATCATGACTTTTGCATGGGCAACCCAAAACCCGGCGCTGCGTAAAGTGCCACTGGAAACGCTACAACAACGCTTCGACTATACTGCAATAACATGCCGTTATTATACGCCAGCGATACACATGGGCAGCTTTGCCCTGCCACGATATCTACAAGAACGCCTACAGAATTCCCTATCTGAAAACTCATAATGCCCCATTAAAATACCCATTAACCGGGAGGTGAACTAAATTGCGTAAACTGAAATTGCACGGTTTTAACAATCTTACAAAAAGCCTGAGTTTTTGCATCTATGACATCTGCTATGCAAAAACGAAAGCCGATCGCGACAGTTATATCGCGTACATTGATGAACAGTACAATGCCAATCGCTTAACAGAAATTCTCAGTGAAACCTGTTCTATCATTGGTGCAAACATTCTTAATATTGCCCGGCAGGATTATGACCCTCAAGGGGCAAGCGTAACCATTCTGATTAGTGAAGAACCCATCGATCCCAAACTTATCGATAACACCGAAAACCCCGGCCCGTTACCGGATTCTGTCGTGGCTCATTTGGATAAGAGCCACATTTGTGTTCACACCTATCCCGAAAGCCATCCTGATGGCGGTATTTGTACATTCAGGGCGGATATTGAAGTGTCCACCTGTGGTGTCATTTCTCCCTTAAAAGCGCTCAATTATCTGATTCATGAATTGGAATCTGACATTGTGACAATGGATTATCGGGTACGCGGTTTTACCAGAGACATCAATGGCGTCAAACTGTATATCGACCACGAAATTAACTCCATTCAAAACTATGTGACCGAAGAGATTCAGGCGCAATACCACATGCTGGATGTGAACATTTTTCAGGAAAATCTTTTCCATACCAAAATGATGCTGAAAACGTTTGACCTGAATGAATATTTGTTCCATACCACCGCAGAAGAATTAAGCGAAACCGAAAAACAAGAAATTATCCGTTTGCTGAAAAAAGAGATACAGGAAATCTATTACGGCCGTAACCTGCCTGATATTTAACGTTTTCTCTTATACAAATGTGCATCTTAACCAACCGGTTAACGTTAATAGCTAGCCACGTACCGGTCTGCGATGCACAGTTTGCTGTGGCATCAGAAAAACACTGTGGAAATAATCCCGGAATGCCTGCATCGCAGGTGTAAAAGGAATATTTTCACACCATGCCAGCCCAACGCTCATCGGATGAGCCTGTTGATGCAGCGAACGTGTTTCAATACGCTTGCCTTCCAGAGACCAAGGACGGTAAACCAGATCGGAAAGAATTGAAATTCCCATTCCGTTTGCCACCATGCTACGCACCGCTTCTATGGAGCTGGTCTGTAGCATAATATTCGGACTTAACCCTGCTTCACCCCAATAACGGCTGGCACTTAATTCCGCTTCATCCACGGCCAGCATAATAAAAGGTTCATCTGCCAAATCCGCCAGATTTAGCGTCAGGCATTCCAGCAAAGGGTGGCGGGCGGGCAACCATAATCTTCTCTCTGAACGGAATAATGTTTCAGAAAAAATACCGGGATTCGTTAAATTATCCGTCAATACCACCGCCATATCATAGTGATGCGCCAGCAACCCTGTTTCGATCTCCCGGCGCTCTGCCTCATAAAGTTTCAGCCGGAGATTGGGATAAATTTGTGACAGCCGCTGTAAATGGAACGGCAGAAAATACCCCATCACCGTATAACTGGCGACCAGATTAATCTGACCTTTTGTTTGTGAACTCGTCTGGGGAATATTGAGCGCGTCATCCAAGCTGCGCAGAACTTCATAGGCATGGTTGAGAAAATAGTGCCCGGTTTCCGTCAACGTCACCCCTGCCGCAGAACGAACGAACAACGGATGGTTTAAACAGCACTCCAGTGTTTGAATTGCGTTGGTCACCGCCGATTGGGAAATATTGAGATGCTGAGCAGCCAGCGATATCTGGCCAATCTCCGCCGTTGCCACAAAATAACGAATTTGTCTGAGCGTGACTTCCATATATTACCTCTGTGATATCTATTTTTTTAATAGCAGGTCATCAGAAAAAAAAACTACCTTATCCATGTTATAGCGTTTTATATTCCATTTTTAACATAAAATTCACAATTCAGGCATGTAACTATGACAAACATCGATATCAATTCAGACATGGGAGAAGGTTTCGGCCCATGGACCATCGGCGATAATGTGGATGAAGCCATCATGGCGTTAATCAGCTCAGCCAATATTGCCACCGGCTTTCATGCAGGCGATCCCAGCATTATGCGTAAAACCGTAGAACTGGCATGTCAAAAAGGGGTCGCTATTGGTGCTCATCCCGGATTTCGCGATCTTGTCGGATTTGGCCGTCGCCATATCAACGCCACACCGCAGGAATTAATCAACGATATACTGTATCAGCTCGGTGCCTTGCGCGAATTTGCGACGCTGTACAATCTGCCACTCCAACATATCAAACCGCATGGTGCCTTATATATGTATCTGGCCCGTGACAGCGATGCCGCGCATTATTTCGTTTCCGCGCTTCATCAACATGCACCGGAACTGGCAATATTCTGTATGCACGGTTCGGCTATCTGGCGTGAGGCAACTGATTGCAATCATCCCGTCGTTTGTGAATTCTTCGCTGACCGTGATTACGATCTCAATGGTTCTATTGTGTTCGCCCGTCAGGTTGCGCCGCTTGATCCGCAAGCCGTGGCAACAAAAGTGTTACGGGCCTGTCAGGAGGGAAAAGTCCGTACTGTGGAAGGGGCAGAT